>CBFDDG010000305.1:0-6095 GCA_965603505.1 uncultured Phycisphaerae bacterium
TCACTCCGCTGGCCATACGCCTGCCGGATAAGAGGAACGCTGGCACACAGTGCAACCGGCCCGTCAGCACGCTCGATCTGTGGCCGACGCTGGCTGACTACTGCCGCCTGAAGCCGCCCGCCCACACTCTCGGCGGACAAAACCTCAGGCCGCTGCTGGAGGATCCGCAGGTGACATGGGACCGACCCGCGATTACGACGTACGAGGAGGGATACTTCTCGGCCCGCGACGAGCGGTATCGCTACATCCGCTACCCGGACGGTACGGAGGAGCTTTATGACCATCAGAAGGACGCAGGCGAGTATGAGAACCTCGCGGACAAGCCAACGTTGAAGGCAGTCAAGGAACGACTGGCTCGGTGGATTCCCGGAAAATGGGCCAAGTCACTCGGGGGACGACTGGGATGAACGCTGGTGGTTCGGGACATGTGTCGGAGAGGGAATTGTTCATCGGCAGAAGAGACGTCCTGCGGTGGATGGGGCTGGCAGTCGCGAACGGTGTGGGCTCGCGGCTTGCCGCGGCAACCGAATCGTGCGCATTCTCCAGACCTAACGTCATCGTGATCCTGACAGACGATCAGGGCTGGGCCGACATCGGAGCCCAGGGACAGGTGGGCGATATCAAAACGCCGCACCTCGACGAGCTTGCCGCCAGCGGAGTGCGATGCACGGCCGGCTATATTACGGCCCCCCAGTGCAGCCCCTCTCGCGCGGGCCTGCTGACCGGTCGCTACCAGCAGCGATTCGGATTAGAGAGCATTCCCGATACGCCGCTGCCGTTGGACGAGGCGACCATCGCCGAGCACCTCCACAAAGAAGGGTATACTTGCGGCATGGTCGGCAAGTGGCATCTGGACCCCAACCCAACATCCGCGAAGTGGATTGCCAGGCACCTTCCGGAGGCGGTGGGCAAACCGCGACGGCGGATCCGCATTCCGGAGTCCGCGCGTCTGGCCTATTCCCCGGCCAAGCGGGGCTTCGACGAATTCTTTCAGGGGCAGATGCATCGGTACTGGGCGAACTACGACGTGGCCGGCAGAGACCTCCGCCCGGAAGGCAAATGGGTAAACGATGACCGCTATCGTCTCGACGTACAGACCGCCGCTGCACTGGCCTTCATCCAGCGAAACCGCTCGAAACCGTTCTTCCTGTATCTGGCCTACTTCGCGCCGCATACGCCGCTGGAAGCGACACCGGAATATCTGAACCGATTCAAAGGTCCCATGCCGGAGCGTCGGCGGCACGCCTTGGCCATGATGGCCGCCATCGATAGCGGGGTCGGCCGGATCCGCGAAAGGCTGCGGGAGTACAGCTTGACCGACAACACGTTGATCTTCTTCACCAGTGACAACGGCGCACCGCTGAAGATCACCAAACCCGATACCCCTGTGACCACCGACCCGGGCGGATGGGATGGTTCGTTGAATGAGCCGTGGGTGGGAGAGAAGGGTATGCTCAGCGAAGGGGGGATTCGGGTGCCGTTTGTGCTATCCTGGCCGGGCAAGCTGCCGGCGGACCGAACCTACTCGCAGCCTGTCAGTTCGCTCGATATCGCCGCCACAGCCCTGGAGGCGGCCGGGATTGCCAGGCCGGCTCACCTCGATGGCGTGGGCCTTCTGCCATTTCTTGCTGGCCGTAGGACCGACCCACCGCATGAGGCCCTCTACTGGCGTTTCTGGAACCAGGCCGCCATCCGGGCCGGCCGATGGAAGTACCTGTGCCTTGGGCGTTCGGCGGAGTTCCTCTTCGACCTCGAAAGCGATGCGCACGAGCGCACCAATCTCATCCCAGAACACCCCCGGAAGGCCGGCGAGCTGCGCGAGCGACTGCGAGTATGGTGCCGCGAGCTCCAGCCGCCGGGACTGCCCGATGCGTCGGGCAACGTGCAGGAGGTCCCGTGGTACAGGCACTATTTTGGATTGAAGGACATACCCACCACGCGCTGACCAAGTGAAAGGGGACACGCTCATGCCGCCACGATCACGCATTCACCCATGGAACACCGTGGCCTTTCTGACGCGGGCATGTCTCATCTGCCTGGCAGCACTCATGGTCCATAACTCGCCTTCCACGGCTGTTGCGGGGGAATTCACGTATCAGAATCCCATTGCAGGTGGGCCGCGTTGGATCCGGGACCCGTTCATCATCCGGGCCGGTGACAGGTACTTCATGACCGGTACGTACAAGGAACCGGCCCAAGACGGCCCGGCGGCCTGGCCCGGCTTCAAGCTGTGGGCGTCCGACGACTTGCTCCATTGGAAGGACGAAGGCTTCGTGCTCAGAAACGAAGATATCCCATGGGGCGACACGAGACTCTGGGCGCCCGAGATTCGATTCCATCCGCAACGAGGGAAGTACTATCTCACCTACAATGTCCGGTGGAACAAGACCGGTCGGCAGGGGTCGGGCCTGGCGGTCGCGGATGATGTACGCGGCCCGTATGTGAATCTCACGCCCGATGAGCCACTGGCCCAGAGCAATGATGCGAGCCTCTTCTTCGACGATGACGGCCGCACGTATCTGCTGCAATCCAGCATCACGATCTGCGAGGTGGATCTCGATCAGGTGAAGCTGATCCGACCCAAGAAGCGGCTCCTTGTGCCTGCGGAGGAAGGAGCGTGGGACTCGCGGATCATTGAAGGCCCGAACATGGTCAAGGTCAATGGCACATACTATCTTTTCTGGTCGGCCACGGGCTGGGGCTACACGGTCGGCTACGCAACGGCTTTAGACGTGTGGGGCCCGTACGTGAAGCATCCGGCCAACCCGATCTACGGGGCGGCCAAGCCGGAATACGAGAACAAACTCAACGAGCCCCCGGATTGCCCATTCGACGAGGTGGGGCACGGCTCGTTGTTCAAAGGACCCGACGGACGATGGTGGCTGTCGGCACATGGCTACGGCTACGAGCCAGGGCCATTCCGCGATCCCCGACTCTGTATCGATCCCTTGAACTTCGACCCGGGAACAGGGCAGTTCTCGGCAAAACTCACCTGGAGGCCACAGACGATCCGCATGTCGGCTGCACAACCTGCTCCCGGGAGCGGGACCAAGCCTCGATTGATCATCCTCGCCGACATGGGCAACGAGCCCGATGAAGAGCAGCAGATGATCCATATGCTCGTCAACTGCAATGAGTTCGACCTGGAAGGTCTGATCGCAGTGACCGGCAAGTTCCTCAACGAGCGTTCTCGAAACGAATACAAGCGGGTGGTTCACCCCGAGCTGTTTCACAGGCTGATTGACGGCTATGAGAAGGCCCATCCGAATCTTTGCCTGCATGCGCCCGGATATCCGTCGGCGGAATCTCTTCATGCCATCGTGGCCGCCGGCCAGCGCAAGTATGGCATCGCAGACGTCGGTGCGGGCAAGTCCACTGCCGGCTCCGAGCTGACCGTCAAGGCCCTCCGGCGTGATGATCCACGGCCTTTGAATGTGGTGGTCAATGCCGGCTCGAACACCCTGGCTCAGGCCCTGTGGGATCTCCGCGCGACACACAGCGATGCGGAACTGGACGCCTTGGTAGCCAGGCTGCGCGTCTTTGAAAACGGCGCACAGGATAACGCCGGCGCGTGGATCTGTCGTGAGTTTCCCGGGGTTCACTGGGTTCGCAGCAACCACCAGACCTACGGCTACATGGGTCAAGGCAACGGCGTTGGCCCCTATGTGTGGCAACCCTATCCGCGGGACAACCAGGGCCAGCATCGCTGGGCGGAGCAGCACATCATGCACGACCACGGCGCCCTCGGGGCCCTCTACCCCTACCGGTTCAAGGGCAGCGGTTTCCTGGAAGGCGGCGGCACCATCCCCTGGCTCGGACTGGTGAACAAAGGACTCTTCTGTGTCGACCAGCCGTCGTGGGGCGGCTGGAGCGGGCGCTTCACCGCGACAAAGCAGAAGAACGTCTGGTCGAGACACGCCGACATCAGAAAGGATGAAGAGACTTACGGTGATTTCTACGCCTACGCCGAGGTCAGCGATCGTTGGACGGACCCGGAAAGCGGTATCGAATACGATAGCGATTTTGCCCCCGTGTGGCGCTGGCGTCGGGCCATGCTGAACAATTGTCAGGCACGCTTCGACTGGTGCGTCATGCCGTATGAGAAGGCCAACCACCATCCGGTAGCGGCGTTCAACGGTGACACCAGCGACGCCATCGCGCGTATCACAGCAAAGGCCGGGGAACTCGTGACTCTGGATGCTTCCGCCTCCAGCGATCCGGATGAAGACTCACTACGGTTCCGGTGGTACGTGTACCGCGAACCCGGCACGTACGACGGTTCGCCGATCATTGACAATGAGACGAATCCGGTGACGCAGATCGCTCTTCCCAAAGATGCAGCAGGCAAACAGATCCACGTGATTCTGCAAGTCAATGACGAGAACGAGATCGTGTCATTGTACGACTATCGCCGGATTGTGATCGACGTGGAACAGCCCCTGGTGCGCGAAGGCGATTGGATTGTGACCGGCGTGGAGACCGTTCGGGGTGAGCGGATTCGACTCAATGGCAATCTCATTCTCGAACCGAACGCGGTGCTCACGCTCGAAGGCTGCCATCTTGAGATCCTGGGCACGCGATCGCGCGAGCACCTTGTGGATTGGAGGGGCGGGCGGCTCATCACGCGACGTTCAACGCTTGGCGGTTTCGTGCAGGAGGACGGCACGCCCGTGCACACCGTGTTTCATCTGTATGACGGCGAGTGGGAGGCCTTGGACACGACCGTGCAGTATGCCTATGGAATCAGCTTTCACTGGAAAGAAGGCCATGGCGTACTCAGGGGCACACGCCTGAAAGCCGGTCCGCGACCCGACGCCATCATCTGCTCGGGTCAGGCCGATATCACTCTGATCGATTCCGATTTCCCGATCGGCCTCGGCGTTTACGTGCACAAAGGAGGCCGGACAAGACTCGACTTGCCCGCCGCTGTGCCAATCACGGCTGTCTACGACGCGGAGACACTGACGCCAGGCGTCGAGTGGCGACTGGACCTGAAGAACACCACGGTCCGGCACTGGTTCGTATTCCTGCGAAACATTGGCATGGGAAATCCACCCTGCGAGGTGACATTGGGACAGTCGGATCATCTCATCGTATCTCTGCTCGGGCACAATCTCACCGGCACATTGAACCTGTCGAACGATTTGACCGAGCCGGTCACGCTTGGCAACCTGACGCTGCGGAGGGCCGAGAATCCACCGGGCATCTCCATGTGGGCGCTATACTTCTCCGGCGACGAAACCGATCTTACGGTTCGGGGCGCCACGCACATCTGCGAGTTGATGCATCGGGGCGGCAGACTGCACCTCTCAGGAATGCCCAGCAGGAATGATCTCAGCATCGGCTGCACCACGCTCGAACTGTCCGGCACAGCGGTGATGACGTTAGAGCATGTGCACCTCGGTCGGCCGCTCACGTGGACTGACGACGGGGCCATGGGCGAAGCGAACGTGATGGGAGACGCGACATTGCGAGGAAATGACGTATCCGTGCGAGGTGTGCGGTTCCATACAAGAGACAAAGGCCGCGTGAGAATCACCGGCCTCACCAAGAAAGGCGATGTCGAAATCCGCCAGGAAGGTGGCGAGGTGGAGTTGAAGAATGCTGACGAATCACACTTGTAGGGTGTGCCTTGTTCTGTGTCACTCCCGGTTACGCCCCGGACAGATGATTGTACGACTCGTCCTTATGTGTTCGGCGCTCGTCGCCGTGGCGGACATCCTCATGCAGCACCAGAGGATCGAGCCTCCCCGGCTTCCGGGCCGAGCCGCGTAGTACCAGTGGATTGCCGAGCGGGATTGGGTTTACGCGGTGCGCTTCTCTGCGTCACAACCACAGGCGGAATCCTGGCTGCGATTTGACGGGCTCGATACGATTGTAGACGTCCATCTCAACGGCGAGAAGATCGCGTCCCACTCCGACATGTACCCCCGGTCCCGAATCGCCGGAATGCCGAGCGGTCGTTGGCCCCCATTGCTCTTGGGGATCCATACACGAAGGAGGGGCAACGGGCGGTAGGTGTTGCTTCGTAGCTCCTCCTGCAGCTTCGCCAGCCGTGCCGCGACCAATACCCCGGCGGAACCGCAGGATGCGTT
>CBFDDG010000306.1:0-6076 GCA_965603505.1 uncultured Phycisphaerae bacterium
CAACGAACGATTGCAGATTCCCCGGCCCAGCCGGCGATAGGGAGACTTATCATGAGACATTCGAGCACGAAATACGCCGTGGCAGCGGTCCTCGTCCTGGCCGCGATTGTCGGCGTCAGTCTGTTCCACAGGACGGGAAGCATTACGTGGGCCATCGAGCAGAGTATCGAGGCCCTGAGCAAGTACAGCGCGGTAATCGTCGAAGGATGGGATTCGGAACGTACGTGGTGGCAAGACGGCAGCTTGGAGCCAAGGCCGGCCAAAAGGTGGGCCGTCGCCAACGCGGATCAAACCATGGTCGAGAAGTACCGCCATGAAGTGGATGGCGTTCCGACCCTCGTCACAAACGGTGAGAAGACCTGGCGATACGATTCGCAAGCCAACACGGTTCGTATTGAAGACCGTCCTTACATCGCTTCGGAATGTTGGTTCAGCCGACTCCTCGAACAATTGAGAGACTCTCGCGAGGGAGGGGTCATCACGCAGTGGGAAGAGGCCCGCGGGAAGGACCCGGCGACGGGGAAACAACGGGTCTTTCTGACCGTTGCCTGGCTGGATGGGCGCTGGAATGGGCCCCGATCCATGTGGTTTGAATTCGATGTCGAAAGCAAGCTGCTGATCCGGTTCAAGCAGTGGGAGAACGCCGGCCGCGAAGGCCCGGCTACTTCTGGCGCAGACAGCATCACATACCATGAGAGTCTGCCGGACGACCTGTTCGAGTTCGAAATCCCCGACGGGGCAACGGTAGTGGAGCAATAGGCAATGAGCTTGGCGAGCCCGGGGCAGCCGTCTGGTCTGTGGAACAGACAAGTACTTGCCGGATGGCTGTCCCGGGTTTTCCCCATCTCCAGCGCAACCATCTCGTTGGTCTTACCTTTTTGCCTGAGTGAATCGGCATTTCCCGATTGTGGCCGAGTATTGCCGGTCCTTCGTCTTGCTGCAAGAGGCAGGAATGTCTATACTGCATCAGTAAGAGACCACGGACCCGGGAATGAGAGGCGCCGGCATGGAATACGAGCCATTGTCAGCCGAAGAACGAAGGGTGTTTGAGTGGATAGGGAAGCATGTGGAAGCCAGGGTGTGCTTTTGGTTCGGTGAAGTCATGAGCGATTGCGGCATCGGCACGGACCACGAGCTGCACACTATCTTGGCGACGTTGGAACAATATCCAAAGCGCGTGGGGTCGCACATAGCCATCGTCAAGGCGATCTACCCCGAAGAGGAACACGGCGAGGGCGCCTTTGAGGTGAGTTCGCACGCAGGCCGCGCCTGGGCGGAATACTGCGCTTGGGAACGAGAGCATCTCTGTCCCCGATGCGCCCGACCGCTCTTGAAACGAGTGACCGTGCTTCGGTGCCAGGATCCGGATTGTAGGCATGAGCATGATTGGCAGGCCATGCCATAGCGTGCAAGCTCCAGCGGGTATTGCCTCCTCTTGCTCATTAGCTTCGCGGGGGCTCCTTCTCACCCATGACATCATGTTTGAATGTCTTGTGAACACCCTTTATTTTCGCTCAGAAACGGGGTTGGTCCACGAAAAATGCGTACTTTCCTTACTTGATAAGAGGGCGTCAGGCTGCCATACTCGATATTAATGTGGGGCAGGGTTTTCGAATTGGGTCCATAAGCGACTCTGAGTGAACCTCCAACGAATGTGCGGGGCGTTCGCGCTCCGTACTGATAGAAGATGCATCAGGTGGTAGCACTCTGCAAAGACAATGCCCGTGAAATCAGATACGTCCCACAAGACGGTCGTATGCGGGAGACAGCCAGCCGGCGAGCAATTGCCGTCGAGCCTTGTCGCGCACAGGGTCTCGGCGTGCGGATCTTTCTGCAATGACGAAGCACAGAAGTCGCCTCAGCAGAAGGATCCGGCCGGAAGGGATGGTGTGCGACAGCCCCGGACGGCCAAGAGCATTCTTGACAGAATCGGCTGGAAGGGCTTGTGCCTTATCGTCTGGCGCTCGACGCCCTTTCCATTGCGTCTGATTTCGTTCTTCTACGGATTGGCCGTCTACAGAAGGCTGCTTGCGGCCAGCAAGAATCCGTTCGATCTTCGCACATTGCATACGGACAAATACCGCTCCTCGCCGGCCTTCAGGCTGCTTAGGCCGAGATATCACAAGGTGCGGCAGCTCCTCGCTTCCCTTGGCATGGAAGAGAGAGTACCACCCGAATGAGCCGGCGCGCTAAGGAAGGTGCTCCAGGTCAGCCAGGTCTTCGTGTCGGCCGGCGGCTTTCTTGTTCGCCTTGAGGTGCTTGAGGCTGATCAGGCTAACAGGGACGCCATCGAGGGTATCTTCAATTCGTTCCGCATGGGATTCCGCAAAATCGACGCCGGAGATCGTCGTAGCGATCTCTATCCTGACAGGCGGGACGCCCAGACGGATGATCTGCCATTCGCGCAAGAACAACTCCGGCGACAGGTCGGGAAGGTCAAAGCCGAACTCCTTCAGGGCGGCGACGATCCGAGCGGCGTTCGCCGGGCGTGCGGCGACCCATATGTCCAGGTCGGCGGTGGCACGCGGATACCCGTGGTAACCGACGGCGTATCCGCCGATGACGAGATACTCAACCTTGTGGGCGTTGAGCAATCTCAAGAACTCTTTGAAGTCGGGTGGCAGATGGGTCGTAGCCATAGATAATCTGACGCATCAGTTCCAGGGCCTGCAAACGCTCAAGTGGTGTCTTGGAACGCCAGAAGGGTTCTTCGTCCGACGGGTCGAGGAGCGATGCTGTTGCAAAGGCCGTCTTGTCTATCTTTGCAGAACGAAGTCCATTCATGACCTAACTGTATCAGAAAACATCGCTTGCGTAAAGAGGCTTTCACAAAGCTCCCCGCGCAGCGGTGTGATTTCTCTCGCAGCCGCCGGATCCTTCGCTTCGCTCGGGATGACAGGAAAAGTGCGGCTGTAGGCACGGAGCCCGCCCCCTACGGGCTGGGTTGTGCTGCCGGCTCGGGGGCCGGTTGTGGCTTAAAGAAATCCACTTGGGGCACTTCCGTCTTTGCCCGTTCGGTCGCTTCGAAATACGGTTTCGCTTCTACGCCCGCCTTTCTGGTGAAGAACGAGCCGAAGAATTCGCGCGTGTACGTGTTCAGTTCCCCGGCCGCCTGGTTGTAACGCGTCCGCGCCACGGCGATGCGGTTCTCCGTGCCTTCGAGCTGGTCCTGCAGCGCCAGGAAGTTCTGATTGGACTTGAGTTCCGGATAGGCCTCGCGGAGCATGAGAAGCCGGGAGAGGAACCCGCTCAAATTGTTGGAGGCCTCGATCTTTCCTGCGACCGTGCCGGCCTGAAAGTACTTCGTGCGCGCCTGGGCGATGTTCTCGAAGATCTCCTTTTCCTGGCCGGCGTACCCTTTCACGGTCTCGACGAGATTAGGCACGAGATCCAGTCGGCGTTGAAGCTGGGCATCGACGTTGGCCCAGGCCTCTTCGACGCCCTGCTCGAGGCGTACGGCCCGGTTGTACCCCGCCCTATACCAGCCGAACAAGGCCAGGCCCACAAACAGCACGACGCCGAGAACGCCAAGAATGATCATTGCGATCAGCGACCCTGCTCTACCTGACTGCTTCATCTCTATTTCCCCACAATTGTTTGTGCGCGTTGTCGTTTTTACCAGCCCCCGCTGGCGCCGCCTCCGCCGAATCCGCCTCCGCCCCCTCCGCCGAAACCGCCAAAGCCCCCGCGCATGCCTCCGCCGAATCCACCGAACCCGCCGCCGAAGATGCCTCCGCCGTAGGAGCCGCTACGGCCGTAGCCGCCGTAGCCTCCGAATCCGCGGAACAAGAACGGCAGAAACAGCCACCCGAGACCGCCGCCCCGGCCACCGCCGATCATGAAGATCAGAAAGAATATGAACAGCAAGGAGCCGATTGGCATGCCGCAACACGGCGCCACGCGCAATCGCCCGCCGGGCATCGGTGGCAGTGCCGGCATGCCGGTCAAGGTCACCCCGGCCTGCTGGGCGATTCGCCGGACCACTTGCAGGTTCGCCTCGTAGATGCCCCGGCTGTACTCGCCTTTCTTGAGATACGGCGCCAACACGCTTCGCCCGACTTCTCCGGCGAACCGGTCGGTGATGACGCCTTCGAGACCGTAGCCGACCTCGAAGCGGTACTTGCTGTCTTTCAGGGCCAGCGTGAACAGCAAGCCGTTGTCCTGGCCCTTCTGGCCGAGCTTCCACAGGTCGTGCGCGTGGCGGATGGAGAACTCCTCGATGGGCACGTTGTCGGTCGTCTGGACGGTTAGGATGATGTATTGCACGCCGGTCTTCTGCTCCACCTCCTGGAGAATGCCGAGCAGCGAGCGTTCATCCTCCGCGTCGATCACGTTGGCGTTGTCCACCACGTACCGGGTGGGCATCGGCAGGTCACCGGCGGCGGATGGCGACGCGGTCAGTGCCGGCAGCAACATGACGGCGATATACAGCGGGAGCAGGTTTCTATGCATCTCTACAGCTCGAACTTGTCAACCGTCGTCGTCAGGAACTCCACGGACCCGACAATGGCGGTGAAGGCGTTCTGGATGTCCGGATCGGTTAGTCGAGGCTTCTCGTATCGCCAGCGCTCGGCGGCCACCACGGCGTTCAGATCGACCTGGAACTCACCGGCCGCCTTCCGCAGCGCCGCGGCCATGGTTTTCGGCCGCTCGATGTCCCTGAGCCACAGCATGGCCCGGGCCAGAGGGGCCAGGCCTTTGGCGGTCGAGATGAGAATGTCGCGGACCAGCTTTTTGTTGCCGGCCGCCGCGATATAGCCTTGCCGCAGCCGGACGAGCGTCGCCTTGAGCTCCCGCTCGCACTGGAGCCGGACATCCGCCTTCTCGATATGGAGGGAGGCAAACGGGTCTGCGCCAACGATCGTCTCGTGCCTCAGTTGAAAGTCCAGGAACTCAATACCGAAAACGTCGCGCGAGCGATCGATGTAAGCGGGCGTCATCAGCAGTGGCGGCGAAAGTTTGTGCTTCCGCATCGGCTTGGCGAGCGCCGCGACGGCATCCAGGGCCGCGACGTCGGGTCGCTCCAGCACGACCACCGTGTTGATATCACTGCTTCCGGGCTGAAAGTCCTCGGTCAGACTGCTGCCGACGACCGTGATGCTCTGAAGACGATTCCCCAACGCCGCCCGTAGATGCTCAACCAGCATCGTCAGCGGCTCCCGGAGCGATGCGCGAATCCCGTCCAACGACAGCGCACTATCCGTATCGGCCATGTTGTCCACCCCTTCCTTTGGGAGACGAATCCTGCAAAACACCCACAGTGTACCCCATCTGCCGGCTGAGAACAATCGTGGGCTGAGGAAGGGCCCGCCGTCAAGGGAAAGTGCCATTTTGACAGCCGAAACCGCCTGCAAACGCAAGATGAGCGGCTTCTTGTCGCAAAATCGCGGGATTTGGGGACCCTTGCGTCTGGCACGCCGTTTGCTCATTCCCACTCTGGAAATGTGTCTTTGAAAGTGTATCGAAATGACATCGTGCATAACGAAGAAAGGAGGTCAGGTATATGGCGTTAGTACCTTGGACCAGAAGAGGCCGAAACGAATTGGTCAGACTGCATGACGAGATGGATAATCTGTTCGACGGTTTTTTCCGCGGCTTGGAGAGGCCCTTCGCGGGTTTCAAAGCCTGGCCGGCCATCGATGTGGCCGAGAAGGGCGATGCGATCGTCGTCCGGGCCGAAGTGCCCGGCTGCCGGCCGGAAGACGTCGAGATCTCCGTCTACGGCAACACCCTGACGATCTGCGGTGAGAAGAAAGAGGCGAAAGAAGAGAACGAAAAGGGCTACTACCACCTCGAAAGCACCTACGGCTCGTTCCGTAGGGAAGTCACGCTGCCGGCGGATGTCGATGAGGACAAGATCGAGGCCGTCTGCAAGAACGGCGTTTTGTCCATCACGCTGCCGAGGGCCGAGAAGACGAAGGCCGTGAAAGTGAAAGTCAAAGGATGATCGATCCCGTGTGATTCGCAAGTCACAAGAACATGCCACCTGTGTCGCGCGGCACAGGTGGCAAATTTTTTCGTACGGAATCAGGCCGCCGAAGAAGCTGACGCGCCGGATCTCACGAATGATTCTTAA
>CBFDDG010000307.1:0-6073 GCA_965603505.1 uncultured Phycisphaerae bacterium
TGACGCGGTCGAGACCGGTCAGGTGATCTCCAGGAGGAAGCCCCTCGGTGAATACAACCTCGAAATCCACGCGAGCACTGGGCGATCGTTGCGCACAGATCTCGTTGGCGCCGCCGTCTCCCGTGGACTGCAGCCGTTCAAACCCGAGCACGGCCCGGTAGAACTCGGCGCTACGCTCCGGATCGCGCACGCGAAGACAAATGCGTCTGAGATGCGGCGCCTCTCCGGAACTGGATGACATCTGCTGCTTCATGGGTTTCGACCGAGATTCTCCCGAGGCCCGCGAGTCGGCGCGGATCGTCGTCCAGCAGTACCATTGCGTCGTGCTTGCCGGGCTGGGTAGCGGAAACGATTGACTTGAGTTCTCCGGCCCGGACGGCGACGCGGACCTCCTGGTTGACCCGCAGCACTTCGAGAGCAAGCGCCCGCTTCTCACCATCCCGTGCCGACGGCAATAGATGCTGACACCTGACGGTCTAAGCAGGGACTTATCAGCACGTCATGATCGCTACAAGCGGGGTTCAGGCGATGCCCCATTCATGACGAGGATCTCACGCTCAGCCTGGAGCCAGTCAGACAGTGCATCGCCCGGGGTACCCGTGCGCTGCCGCGTCTCAAAGAGTTCCTGAGCACGATTGCGAATCTGATCATCGATCGTGACGGTCGAGGCCGAGGCAACGGGGATCGAACGCGACTTCGTTGAGGTCTTACGGGTCGTTCGGGGTTCAGGCATTCCGCTCTCCTTGTGCGAGCCGCTTGGCGACCGAGCATCGCACGCGGCGCGCCGTGCAATGACATCACTCGAAATGTAGCCGCGCGGCCTGAAAGCCCCATGAAATCGGCGTGAAATCCTTTTAACTGCCCCTTTCCGCACGCGACCGTGAACAACTGGCACATGCCCGTGGACGTGGTTAGCTCCCGAAACCTGTCGGGGCATTCTCATCAGACCGGAAGACGGGCAGACGGAGCACAAACTCGCAGCCTCCTTCCAAGCGATTTGATGCTGCAATCGAACCATGGTGAAGATTGGCAACGCCCCGGGCGATCGCCAACCCCAGGCCGGCTCCCTGCACCGCCTCATCCCCGCGCGGAATATGGAAGAAGCGATCGAATACGCGGTCCAGCTCCGCGGGCGGAATGCCCGGCCCCTCATCACGAACTGCGACCAGGACGTCCCGGCCGTCTACACAGAGTTCGATCTCGACCGCCTCCTCGATCGGCGAATACCGGACGGCGTTTCGAATCAGGTTGTCCACGACGGCGCGCAGCAGTGCCGGATCCCCTGAGACGACGGCCTCGACACCGTCATCAGTCGGTGGGGCCAGGATTGGCACGAGGCGGATTTCCCGATGGCGGGCGAGGGGTTCGCAGCGTTCCACCGCCTCCATGACGATCTCGTTCATCGACACCGGTTGCGGTTGTGCGAGAGGAAATCCGGCGTCGGCGCGTGCGAGTGTAAGCAGACTGTCCACGAGTCTGACAAGCTGTCGCAGTTGGTCCTGCACGCCGCCAACAAACTCGTCGTACTCCTCGGCCGTGCGTTCCTTCTGCTGGAGAACCTGCGCTCCCGCGAGAACGACGGAGAGCGGCGTTTTCAGCTCGTGCGATGCGTCCGCGATGAAGCGTTCCTGAGCACGAAACGCCGCTTCCAGACGGTCCAGCATCTCGTTGATGACCCTCGTCAGCTCGGCTGCCTCGTCGCCGCCTGGCCTCGTCCGAATGCGGCGATCCAGGTGGGCCGCCGTGAACTCGCGGGCCTGTCTGGCGATTTCGCCGATCGGTGCCAATGACCGGCGTGCGAGCCCCCAAGATGCGACGGCGGCCACGAGAAGCCCCGCCGGAACCAGCATGAGGAACAGCGCGCGCAGTTCAGCAACCGAGTCTTCCACCGGCGTCAGGCTGGCCCCGACTTGAAGAAAAAACGGCTCGACATCGGGCTCATCGTGATAGAGCGTGAGCAGCCGCACCTGTCTTGGGCCGTCGGGGGGCAGCCCCGCGGCTTCGCCACTGATCGTCTCAAGTACAGGCGACCTCGTCAGATGAGAGGCGCGTGCCGGCTTGCTGAGCGGGAGGGGCGCTTGCGGCAGGTTGCGGGATCGTTCACGGACAGTGCCGTCTTCGCTCCGGATTTGGAAGTAGTAGCCGGGAAAACGAAAAGGGTTCAAGCGTGGCTCGGGCCGTTGCGGCCGGCCGGGCTTGTTGGCCTGCGCTGCCCGAACACTGATGGCCTCAACCATGGTGTCCGCGCGATCGATGAGCCGTTCGTCGAAGTCCTCGTGGAGGTAGCGCTCGCGTACGCTCAGGATGACCAAGCATAGCCCACTCAGGATGATCCCGAACACCACGAGATAGAGGACGGCGAGGCGGAAGCGAAGCGTGCGAAAATGCTGGAGGAACCTGGGCGGCTTCATCAGTCTGCGCGCTATTCAGTAGGCGGTTCCGTACTGAGCATGTAGCCGGTGCCGATCATCGTGTGGATGAGTTGCCGATCATAGCCCTTGTCGATTCGTCGCCGGAGCATCGAGACGTAAACGTCGATCACGTTGCTCTCCGGCTCGAAGTTCATGTCCCACACATGCTCACCAATCGCCGTTCGGCTCAAGACGCGGTTCGGATTCCTCAGGAAGTATTCCAGTAGCGCGAACTCTTTGGCGGTCAGCTTGATCTTCTGCCCGGCCCGCGTGACCGTGCGTTTGAGAAGGTCCAGCTCGATGTCTTCAAACTTGAGTGCCGAGGCTTCGCGGGCTTGCCCGCGCCTCAGCAGCGCGCGAATTCGAGCAACCAGTTCGTCGAACTCGAACGGTTTGGCCAGATAGTCGTCGGCGCCGGCATCCAGCCCGGTGACCTTGTCCTGCGTCGTGGAGAGCGCGGTCAGCATCAGGATCGGCGTGTGAACGCCACGGCGTCGGAGGTTCCGACAAACGATCAGACCATCTTGATCAGGAAGCATCAGGTCGAGAATCACCGCGTCGTACACCTCGCCGGCTGCCATGAATTCGCCGTCATGCCCGCTATGCGCCACATCGACGGCATACCCCTGCTCAGTGAGCCCTTTCTGGATCAGGGCGGCCATCTTCGGGTTATCCTCGATCACGAGCAGCCGCATCGTCTCGTCTTGCTCAAGCGGTTTCGAAAGTGCCATTGTAGTGAGTCTCCCTGGCCGCCTCCACAAGGCTGGAGGCCACGTTCGCAGCACCGAAAGTGTGCTCATGACGTTTCTCCGCACGGTAAGCGTGGCCCGGCTAGTTGAAGTGTAGTGGCGCGCCGTGAAACGCCCCTAAAATCGACATTAAATCGCGCTAATGTCGCCACCGGCCGGGAACAGCGAAAGACCAATGGCGATTGAGCGCCAGTGGATCGACGGCATTTGGTCGGAGCCGCTCAGCCAGCAAGCCAAGGCAGGAGAGCCGCGGCGAAGCTGAGGATGAGAAAGAAGCCGCACATGTCTGTGATGGTGGTGAGAATCGGCCCCGATGCGAGGGCGGGGTCCATATTGAGCCGTCGCAACAGGAGCGGAACGATTCCGCCGATCGACACGGCGATGACCGTGTTGACCGCCATCGCGCCGCCCACGACCAGACCGAGGACCGGATTGCCCTTCCACAGCCAAGCTGCGCCGGCGATAAGTAGGCCCAAGGCCAGCCCGTTCACCATGCCAACCGAGGCCTCCTTCAGCCATACCCGGAGCATCTCTGCCGGTCGAACCAGTCCGAGCATCAGTTCGCGCATGCTGACGGCGACGGCCTGGTTGCCCGAACATCCACTCATGTCAGAGATGATGGGCAGGAAGACGGCCAGGGCGATGACCGCGGCAAGCGTCTCCTGATAGAACGCAATCACACTGGCCGCCATGATGTTCAGCACGATATTCACGCTCAGCCAGGCGAGGCGCCGTCGCGATCGAAGGAGAAGCGGCATGGTCCGCAGCTCTTCTCCGCCGACGATCCCTTGTGACTTGCGGTAGTCGCTGTCGCTGCGGTCGGCGAGGGCCTCCTCTACTGCGGCCCGCCGCACGACTCCGACAAGTGTCCCGATCGCGTTGACGGCCGGCACGCCAAAGAACGGGTAGCGATCAAAGAACCCCCGCAGCTCATCCAAGGTCGCGGTGTCCAACACGGTCTGCGGCTCTCTGATCATCAGCGCGCTGATGGGCTGCGCCCGCCGGGCCAACAGCAAGTCACGCAGCCGCAGAACACCCACCAGCCTGCTTTCCTCGTCAGTCACGTATGCGTACTGAACGTCATAGTCGTGATAGGTCTCCGCGTTAGCCTGCATGTCCGCGACGACGTCAGCAACGCTGAAGTCCTGCGGGTAGGCCAGAAACTCCTTGATCATCAGGCCGCCGGCGACATCGTCGGGATATTGGGCAAGTTCCCGCGCGTCGCGCGCCCCCTCCGGAGCCATCCTGGCCAGGATGGCTTCGGCATCCGCCCGATCGAGATCGCCGAGAAGATCGGCTTGCTCGTCGCTCGGCAGTTCCTCGACGATCGCGGCGGCGGCCTCGGGTTCGAGTCGCTCGAACAGATCCGCGGCCTGTGAGTCCGGCATCTGCTCGATCAGGTCCGCAGCGCTCTGCGGATCGATCGTTGTCAGCAGGCGTTCCTGATCATCGCTGTCCAGTCGGGAAACTACGCGGGTCGCCTCGCCGGCCGGCAGGGCGTCCAGAAACGCTTCGACTCTCTCCGCACGTTCGGCCTCTACCAGCCTTTCCAATTCTTCCCAGGGGCGATCGTGCATTTCATCGGCCATGTTGAGGCCTCCCGGCGGAGTCAGTGGTCTACGGAACCATCTTGAAACTGAATAAGTCAGCTACTGACGCCGACACTCTGGCTGAGGTGACCACACCAGTCGCGAAGTGCCGCTAGAACGCGCTCGTGCTTCTCCTGCTTCGGCATGAACGGAGCGCGAGAGAGCTCCAACTGAACCCACGAGAGTTCACTGGCGTGCGAGCGTATTATGTATCCACCTTCAAATGGGTCGTTGACGGCGACATCGCAGCCAAACGCTCGCGCGAGGCAGTCTGCCAATGACTCGATCCAATCCTCAGGGCACGTGCCGTCCCCGTTGCTCAGACATATCCAGGGTCGTTCGACCCCGGGGCCAGGACCTATCGGCGGGCCCTTAGCGGCCGCCGTGTGGCAGTCGATGCCGAGGCGTACACCCGGTTTGGCCAATTCTCTGAGCAGCGCGTGATACGGGCGATAGTGCCGGTCCAGGAGCATCTCAACGATGTCCGCCGGCGGAAACTTGCGATACACCGGCACATTCCAACACGTGTGTGTCTTGACGACGCCATCCGGGCGACGGTCGTTCTCGGCCCGATTCATGTCCACGATTGCCCGCGCAATCGGCGTGGTCACGAACACTGCCACGTGGTCCCGCAATCCGTGGTAGATCTCAGCCGCTCCCTCGTCTCCGTCTTCGATGATCTGCTGCCGGTTGAGCTTGCAGTACGGCTCTACTTCGGGAGGAACTGTCAGCCCAGAATGCGGAACCGAGATGAGCAGCGGCAGCTTCATGCGTTCGGTCCGGCGGCAGAGCCATCCCGGCGGGGATCGGCCACGCCGATGAACTCGTCACCCTCACGGACCACGAGTTGCACACACCCCATGAAAAACGAGTAAGGATCTCTACGATCGATCTCATATCCATGCCGCTTGAGCGCTTGCGGAATGTCGTTCCGGATGCGCGCCGCCTCGAGCGACACCTTGCCCCGCAGGGAGCAGTAGAGGCGCGGGGCGTCGACCGCTGCCAACGGCGGCATCTTCTGGAGTCGGATGAGGACTTGGAAGATCGATGGCGTGATGCGCTCACTGCCGGGTGAACCCAGGGCCAACCAGGGTTTCCGCCCCCGGGACACGATCGTTGGCGCCACGCTGGCCCAGGGGGCCGCGTTCGGGCGCATGTGGTATGGATGCGAAATATCTTCGTACTCGAAGGCACTCATGTAGTTGTTGTATAGGAAGCCCAGCTCCGGCGTAGCGACGCACGCGCCGTACACGCGTTCGATCGACTGCGTGAGCGCTACGATGTTGCCCGCGCTGTCCATGACGGACAGGTGAGTTGTGTCGCC
>CBFDDG010000308.1:0-6037 GCA_965603505.1 uncultured Phycisphaerae bacterium
TGGGGATACTCGGACCACGACCACGCGTGGAAGTCGCCGCAGACGCTGATCCGCAACCTCGTGGACATCGTCTCCAAGGGCGGCAACTACCTGCTCAACATCGGACCCAAGGGCGACGGCTCCGTCCCGGACGAAAGCGTCGAGTGCATGCGGGCCATTGGAGCGTGGATGGCGACGAACGGCGAAGCGATCCACGAGACGACCGCAAGTCCCTATGAGCGGCCCTCATGGGGCAGGTACACGAAAAAACCGGGGAAACTCTACGCTCACGTGTTTGGGTGGCCGTCCGAGCGGACCCTGCAGGTGCCCGCCAAGGGGCTTCGCGTCACGAGAGTGTATCTCCTGGCCGATCCCGACCGGACAGCCTTGAGAACCGAGGCCAGGCCGGACGGCCTGACCATCCACCTTCCGAGCGAAGCCCCCGATAACATCGCCTCGGTCATCGCAATCGAGTATCGGCGGTAGGCCCGCCGGCTTCGCACGGGCACCTCTGCCCACAGTCGGCTATGCGAATCATCGCGCGTGGCGGTCGCCGCACTCGATGCGGCCGCTTCTTGAACGCCGTCAGGCGCTGCATGCGGGTTGGCTTGGGGCCGGGCATTTTGTATGCCTTTAGAATAGAGGTCCTGTCTGCACCGCTGGACGACCGGCGACGCAGGAGGCCGATAACCTTGTTGGGGGCGGCGGATTCCATTTCCATCCCGTGCGAGCACACGAGGCATAGGGTCCGTTCGCGTTCTTTCTGATTTTCAGACGCAGGAGGTTGGGTATGGGACCTGAATTTGCGGATCACATCGAGCCGGACCCGCAGCAGACGGCACCAGGCAAGGCACGGCGAAAACGATTGGGGGAAGTGGAATCGCAGGCTCAGGCTTCCGAGCCGGAATCGAAATCCCGCCGCAAGGTGCTGGGGGAAATCGAACCGCAGGTCCATGCGCTGGAGCCGACGATAGCGTCAGAGGCGCTGGTGGATATCGCAACGGCGCCGAAGGCAGGCGAATTGCCGGCGCCCTCCAAGTCGGGCCGGCCGCGCCTTGTGAATACAGAGCCAATGCCTGAAGAACCACAGCCGCAGCCACAACCCAAGCCGGGGCGGCCGCGCCTGGCGGATGGGGAGACACTGCCCCGGGAAGAAGAGCCGCCGTTCGTGATGCAGCCGCCAAGTCTGATGGATCTCGAGACGCAGGTACCGGTGCAACAGCCGGGTCTGGTGGACCTGGATGCACAGATCGACATCGAACCGCCGAGCAAAAAGCACCAGCCGCACCCGAGCGATGAAATGGCGACCGCGGCGCGACCCAAGACCGGTGAGCAACAAAAACGACAAGCTCCTCCTGCACATTCACGTCCGGCCACGATGGAGACAGTACCCGACGCACAGGAGCGGCAATCCAATCCGGCATGCCCGCCCCCAACGAACGCGCATTCGCGGGGCGGTCTGCAGGAACCGCAGAGTCCTGCCCCTCGGCTGCATTTGGCTGCGAAGGCGCCGCGTTGCGCGGAGCCTCGGACAAGCGCAGCGGTGAAACCGAGCCTGGAGCAAACCATGTTCATGGAACTCCTTGCCGAACTGCGCGCGAAGCAGAACCTCGCAAGGGCAGCGGTCGGCAGCCTGCTGGTTGCGATCGGGGGCGCCCTGCTCTGGGCCCTGATCTCACTGGTGAGCGGCGCCGCTATCAGTTCCATGGCGATTGGCGTAGGCTTCCTGGTCGGCAGTACCGTGCACATGTTCGGCCAGGGCATCGACCGATCGTTCGGCCGTCTCGGTGCAGCAATGTCCGCGTTCGGCTGTGTGCTCGGCGCCTATCTGGCCACCTGGATGCTGGTTGCACGAGAGGCGGGAGTCTCTCTGACCGCCGTGCTGAGCCATCTTGGCTTTGCAGGCATTGCCGGCGCGACGCTCGGCGGGGCCCACCCGCTGGACATCATATTCTACGGGATCGCCATCTACGAGGGCTACATCTTCTCATTCCGCCGGCTCACAGACACAGCGTTCGACCGCGTCGTTCAACAGGATGGACGAACGGCTTGAACCCGCTTGCGCAAGTGCAAGCACGGCCCCCACACCCATCGCCCATCATCCACAATTCGCAATCCATTCGGCCGCGAGGCCCCGTAGCCGTTGGGCATATCCCACACGGGAAATTGCCTTGACACTGCAATTTTGCGCGAACATAATGCGTCTTTACCGATGACGCTCGAAGATGGGCTCTATGCTGCGGGGAGACGCTTGCGGACCTGGGCGGCGCGCTCGCTTTCCGCGCATCGAGGTCACGATGGAAAGGTCCTAATGCAGCACGCACCAGATACGTCGGGGACCCCGAACGTGAAATATCGCGATTGGCGACCCTTGTTCTTGTCGGCATGTCTTGGAAAGGCGGTAGTATGAGCAGAGTTCGCAACAGGGACGCCAAACGCGATCCATCGTGTTTGGGCGCCCGCACACGCCGGGAGTTTCTCAAGGGTTCGCTGGTTTTAGGGGCAGGGATCGTGGCGGCCGGTCCGCTGGGCAACATCCTCGTGCGGGCGGGGCAGCCCGGGTCAAAGATGAAGTTCGGCCTCGTCACGTACCTGTGGGGACAGGATTGGAACCTGCCGACGCTGATCGCGAATTGCGAGAAGACGGGCGTGCTGGGCGTGGAGCTGCGGACCCAGCATGCACACGGCGTGGAGGCCAATCTGAGCGCGGCGCAGCGGCGCGAAGTGAAGAAACGCTTCGCCGACAGCCCCGTGACGCTGGTCGGTCTGGGGACGAACTTCGCGTTTCACTATGCGGACCAGGATCGGCTGAAGAAGGAGATCGAGGGGGCCAAGGAGTACATCAAGCTGTCCTACGATTGCGGCGGCTCGGGGGTCAAGGTCAAACCGAACGACCTGCCCAAGGGCGTGCCCTATGCGAGGACCATCGAGCAAATTGGCGAATCATTGAACGAATTGGGACAATTCGCGGCGACGTACGGACAGCAAATCCGGCTGGAGGTGCATGGCGGCTGCTCGCTGCTGCCCACGATAAAAGCGATCATGGACGTGGCGACCCACCCAAGCGTCGGCGTCTGCTGGAACTGCAACTCGCAGGACCTGGAGGGCGAGGGGCTGGAATACAACTTCAATCTGGTCAAGTCGCGATTCGGCGATACGGTCCACGTCCGCGAACTCAACATCGGCAAGTATCCCTACCAGGGATTGATCGACCTGTTCGTCGACATGGACTACGACGGTTGGGTCCTGCTGGAGGCCAGGACCAAGCCCCAGGATCGTGTTGCGGCACTGGCCGAGCAGAGGCAGGTTTTCGAGCAGATGGTGGCCAAAGCGCAAGCCGGCGCCGGGTCCGGGGCGAGTGGCGTCAAACTCACCGAACACGATGACAAGGTGACCGTCGAGGTCAACGGCAAGTTGTTCACTGAGTACCGGTTCCAGGAGCCGCAACGTCCGTTCTTCTACCCCGTGATCGGGCCGACGGGCGTGCCGGTCATCCGGCACTGGCCGATGGGCGACGGACCGAATGAGGCGCACGACCATCCGCACCACAAGTCGCTGTGGTACACGCACGGCGACATCAATGGCGTGGATTTCTGGGCCGACGGCAAAGGCAAGATCGTCCACGACAAGTTCCTGGAGGTCAGCTCGGGCCCGAAGGTCGGCGTAATCAAGGCGCAGAACAAGTATGTCGCGCCGGACGGCAAGGTCGTGTGCACCGATACGCGAACGCATCGGTTCCACAATCGCCCGGACGCGCAGATCATGGATTTCGAGGTTACCATTCACGCCTCGAACGGCCAGGTCACGATGGGGGATACGAAGGAAGGCTCCATGGGAATTCGGCTGACTCCAACCATGCGAGTCAAGGGCGAGGTCGGCCAGGGACATATCATTAACAGTAAAGGAGACACCAACACAAGCGCCTGGGGCAAGCGGGCCGAATGGTGCGATTACTACGGCCCGGTCGACGGCAAGATCGTCGGCGTGGCGATCTTCGACCATTCGGACAACCCGCGGCATCCCACGTGGTGGCACGTTCGCGACTACGGACTGTTCGCCGCCAATCCGTTCGGCATCCACAACTTCGAGAAGAAACCCGCGGGCACGGGCGACCTCGTGATCCCTGCCGGCCAGAGCGTGACGTTCAAGTACCGATTCTACATCCATAAGGGCGACGACAAACAAGCGAAGGTGGCGGAGCATTACCGCGAATACGTTTCCGGAAAATAGTACGAGACCGCCTCAGAGTCTCTGTGGCAAACAGGTCAGAAGGAAAGGGGCAATCATGAGTAGTTTATCACGTCGTGATTTCATCAGAAGTTCAATGGCTGTCGGCGCCGGTCTGGCGATGGCGGGACCGGCGTCGCGCGTGCTCGGGGCCAACGATAGGATTCGCGTCGCCGTGATCGGGACCGGAGGTCAGGGCTGGGGCCACATGCGGTACTTCAGCGATATCGAGGGCGTTGAAGTCGTGGCCATCTGCGACGCCGACAAGGCCCATCTTGAGGATCGGGCCAAACGCCTCGGAGAGAAGACGGGCGTCAAGCCCAAGACGTACGTGGACATGCGCGAGGTCTTCGACGACAAGAGCATCGACGCGATCACGTCGGCCACGCCCAACTTCTGGCACTCGCTCGTAACCATCTGGGCGTGCCAGGCGGGCAAGGACGTCTATATCGAAAAGCCCGTCTCGCACAACATCTGGGAAGGCCGCCAGATGGTCAAGGCCGCCCGCAAGTACAACCGAATCGTCCAGACCGGCACGCAAAAGCGCTCGTCCGAGGCCCATCCGGCCGCGTTTCAGTGGATGCGCGAGGGCAACCTCGGCGACATCAAGTGGGCCCGCTCTCTATGCTACAAGGCTCGCTTCGAAGGCACGAACGGGATCGTGAACGGGACGAACGGGCCGAATCCTGTGCCCGCCAGCGTGGACTACAACCTGTGGTGCGGGCCTGCCGAGATGGAGCCCCTGCGCCGAAAGCAGTTGCATTACAAATGGCATTGGGTCTGGAACACCGGCAACGGCGACCTCGGCAACCAGGGCATTCACGAGATGGACCTGGGCCGCTGGGCGCTCGGTGACCCGGGGTTGGCGCCGCGCGTGATGAGCTTCGGGGGCCGGTTCCGGGTGAACGATGCCGGAGAGACGGCCAACACGCAGATCGTATTCCTGGATTACAAGCCCGCCCCGCTGATCTTCGAAGTCCGCGGCCTGCCACGCAAGAAGGGTGACAAGTCCATGGACATCTGGCGCCGCACCGGCACCAACATCGGCGTCGTCGTGCAATGTAAGGATGGCTATTGGGCCGCGGGCGACGGCGGCGGCTACGTCTGGGGCAACGACAACCAGCGAACCGACCGGCGATTCACCGGTGGCGGCGGCGGCGGCCATCACAAGAACTTCATCGACGCCGTACGCAGCCGCAAGATCAGCGACCTCAACGCCGACATCGAGAAGGGCCACTACTCCAGCGCCCTGTGCCACATGGGCAATATCTCCTACCGGCTCGGCAAGAAGATGTCCGTCAGTGAGGCCAGGGCCTGCATCGACAATGAGTACCTGCTGGACTCGTTCGACAGAATGATCGAGCATCTGAAGGTCAACGAAGTCGATCTGGACAAAGAGCTGATCACCATGGGCCCGATGCTGACGATGGACCCGGAGAAAGAAGTCTTCGTCGGCGACATGAGCGACATGGCGAACATGTACATCAAACGCAACTACCGCGAGCCGTTCGTCGTGCCGGAAAACGTCTGAGCCATTGATGATGGATAATGGATGATTGAAAAGGGAGGCTTCGGCTTGCTCTTTTCAATCATCCTGAATCCCTTGGTGACGGATGAAATTTGCACTCTGTAATGAAATGTTCGAAGGCCGCTCGATGGCCGAGGTCTGCTCGGTCGTGAGCGAGCTGGGCTATCAGGGCCTTGAGATCGCGCCGTTTACGCTGGCGCCGTCGGCTACACAGGTAACCGCCGCTCAGCGCAAAGAGACCCGACAGGTCATCGCCGACCACGGACTCGAATGTGTCGGGCTGCACTGGCTCTTCGCCGGGCC
>CBFDDG010000309.1:0-6036 GCA_965603505.1 uncultured Phycisphaerae bacterium
GGCGACGGGGCTCTGGACGCTGGCCGATGACTCCGGGCTGGTCGTGGATGCCCTCGGCGGTGCGCCCGGGGTGAACTCGGCGCGCTTCTCGGGCGAGCGGGCGAAAGGGGCCGACCGAAAGACGCTCGACCGGCGGAATATGGAGAAGCTCCTGTCGCTGCTGGAGGGCGTCCCGATGGAGAAACGGACGGCCCGATTCGTCTGCTGCCTGTGCCTGGCCGGTCCGGAGAGGGTCCTCCTGAAGACGCAGGGGACCGTCGAAGGGCTCATCGCAAAGGAGCCCGCCGGCACAGGGGGGTTTGGGTACGACCCGGTCTTTTTCGTGCCGGCGCTCGGCAAGACCGTCGCCCAACTCGGCGACGAGGAAAAGAACGCCATCTCCCACCGCGGCAACGCCATGCGCAAGCTCAGGCCACTGCTCGCCGAGCTGCTGGTGGGAAGCCGGATGGTGGGCGAAGCCCACCCTACCGCTGACGCCTGATCGTCGCTACCGCTATGGCCCGGCTGGCAATCTGGATCCGGGATGACAGCGGAAGCGGGAGGCAAGGGGCGATGAACAAAAGGCAGGCCCGGCGGTACTAACAGTGTGGCGGATGGATCCGCGTGCGGCAGGCGGTCGGTGGAGCGGCGAAAAGCTGCCGTCGGGAAGGATGGATGGAAGATTCATGAAATTGAGGAGGCGAGGCACGAATCCGCCGGGATCGAACGTTTGAGGGTTTGTGGCGGCCCGGCCTCTCCGGTGGATTACCGGCTCGGCGATTGACTTCGGTTGGACGAGTCACTACACTACCGCTTCGGTGGGTCGAATGGGCGTATCCGCGAAACATTGGTCTCTGTTTGGCAATCGATGTGAGAATCATGCCTGAACCGGCTTTAGAAAATGACGCGTACGAGGTCTTGGCTGAGAAGAAAGAGGAGTGTGGACTGTTCGGGATCTTCGGGGATCTCGAAGGCGTGCAGAAGACCTATTTGGGTCTGCACGCGCTCCAACATCGAGGGCAGGAGTCGGCGGGAATCGCCTCCAGCGACGGACAGTTCATCCAGTGCTACAAGGGCATGGGCACCGTCCGGAGGGTCTTCCGCAGCGGCTCGGACACCCTAGAGAGGCTGAAGAACCCTATCGCCGTGGGCCACGTCCGGTACTCGACGACCGGCTCGTCCAAGGTGGTCAACAGCCAGCCGCTACTGGCCGAGTACTCCCGCGGACAGGTGGCGGTCGCCCACAACGGCAACCTGATCAACGCCGGCCTGCTGCGCGATGAATACGAGGCCTACGGGAGTATCTTCAAGTCCACCAGCGATACCGAGGTCATCGTTCATCTGCTCGCCAAGCCGACGCACCAGAGCAAGCCCGATCCGTTGGGCCACGTTTTGAACCATCTGCAGGGCGCCTATTCCCTGATATTCCTGTTTGCCGATCGCATCGAGGCGGCGCGCGATCCATTCGGGATTCGGCCGCTGAGCATCGGGCAGACCGAGAAGGGGCACTATGTTGTGGCCAGCGAAACCTGTGCCTTCGATGCGATCGGGGCCCGGTTCGTCCGGGAGGTGGAGCCCGGTGAGATCGTGCGGCTGGATAAGAACGGGCTGCACAGCCGGTTCTTCGTGCCGCAGGGGAGCGTCACGCCGGCCCACTGCATCTTCGAGCATGTTTACTTTTCCAAGCAGAATTCTCTGATCTTCGGCGAGAACGTACACGGGCTCCGCAAGAAGCTCGGCCGGCAGTTGGCCAAGGAGCACCCGGTCGAGGCCGACGTCGTGATCCCCGTCCCGGACTCGGGAACCTCGGCGGCCATCGGCTACGCCCAGGAGAGCGGCATCCCGTTCGATATGGGCCTGGTCCGCAGCCACTATGTCGGCCGGACGTTCATCTCACCCGATCAGACCCTTAGGGAGCTGGAGGTCAACCTCAAGCTGGCCATCATCAAGGAAGTCGTACGCGACAAGCGAATCGTCGTTGTGGACGACTCGATCGTCCGCGGCACCACGACGCGGGGCAAGATCCGCGTGCTCCGCCAGGCGGGCGCCAAAGAGATTCACATGCGCGTGAGCTGTCCCCCCATCCGGTTCCCCTGCCATTACGGCGTGGATTTCCCGACGAAGGAGGAGCTGTTGGCCAACAACCGCACGCTCGAGGAGATCAAGGAATTCCTCGGGGTGGACAGCGTCGGTTATCTTTCGCTGCCGGGGATGCTCTCCTGTGCGGCGCTGCCGAAGGACCATTACTGCACGGCCTGCTGGAGCGGGCGATATCCCATTCCCGTCGATGTCGCCCTGAACAAGTTCTCGATGGAACGCTATCAGTTGTACATGTTCGAGGAATTCGCCACCGCCAATGAGTAAGCCTATCACCTACGCACAGTCGGGTGTGGACATCGACGCCAACGATGTGATGGTCGAGCGGATCCGATCGTCTCTGGCCAGCACGTATGGCCCGCGGGTCATCGATGTACCCTGGGGATTCGCGGGACTGGTTCGGCTGGATTACGACGAGAAGCTCTTCAAGAAGAACTATCGCAATCCCGTGCTGGTCGCCTGTACGGACGGGGTGGGCAGCAAGGTCCAGATCGCCGCGAAGGCGAAGAGATTCGATACCGTGGGCATCGACCTGGTGGCGATGAACGTCAACGACATGCTCGTGATGGGCGCCGAGCCGCTCTTCTTTCTCGATTACCTGGCCGTGCACAAACTGGAGCCCGCGGTCATCGCCGATATGGTCAAGGGAATCGCCGCCGGCTGCCGGGAGGCGGATTGTGCCCTCATCGGCGGCGAGACCGCCGAGATGCCGGACACTTATCGCAAGGGCGATTTCGATATGGCGGGCTTCGCCGTGGGCGTCATCGAGCGGGACAAGATCATCACGGGCAAGGGCGTCCGGCCGGGCGACGTCATCCTCGGCCTGCGCTCCAGCGGCCTGCACAGCAACGGCTACTCGCTGGCCCGGACTATCTGCTTCAAGCGCGCCCGGCTCAAACTGACGGACGTTCTCGACGATCTCGACGGAACGACCGTGGGCGACGCCCTGCTAGCGCCGACGCGAATCTACGTCCGCCCGATCATCAAGCTGCTCGCCAGGTACAAGGTCAAACGGGTCGTCCACGCCATGGCGCACATCACCGGCGGCGGCATCGTCGGCAACGTCCCGCGCGTCCTGCCCGCGGACTGCAACGCCGTGATCAAGAAATCGAGCTGGCCCCGGCCAAAAATCTTCCCATTCCTTCAGAAGACCGGGCCGGTCGAGGCCGACGAGATGTTCCGCGTGTTCAATATGGGCATCGGCTATGTCCTGATTGTCGCCGAGGACTTCGCCGATTCCATCGCGAGAAAGCTGATCCGCTGGGGTGAAAAAGTGAATCCTATCGGACGGATCACGCGCGGCACCGGCAAGGTCGTGCTGAAAGACTGAAAGCGATTGCGGATTGAGGATGATCCCTGATGCGTAAGAGTCCTCTGAAGTCCCCGAAACTTGCAATCGTCCCTCCGAAATCCGCCATTGCCTGGTATGTTCTGGCGGCCGGCCTCTATGCGACCTTCGCCGTCTATCTGTATCGCCCGTACTTCGGTCGGTTTGACGGATGGCAGTGGCTCCTGCCGGTCAACGCATGCGTCGCCGCCTTCGGTGGCTATGTCCTGAGCCGGCGCTGGGTGGCGGGTTTCGCCGCGTCCCTCCTTGCCGGCGCCGTCTACGGCTTCGGCCCTTTCCTTCTGGGCTTGGCCAAATTCCATCCGACCGCCGGCACGCTTGCCGCCGCCATCCCGTGGCTGTTCGTCCCGGCCGCCTCTTTCGGCAAAAAACGAGGCGGATGGTTGGGCGCCGTCCTGCTGTTTGTGCCGTTCGCGGTCATTATGCTCTTCTTTTATTTAGCGGCCGGACGCCGGCTCTTCGCGGCCCCGCTCCAGGTCGAGGTCCGACCGTCGGACCTGGTCAGGTTCATCGCACCGCTGGCGCTGGTCAGCCGCAGCACCGTTCCGCTCGGCCTGTACCACGTACCCATGGCCGCGCTCGTTCTCGGCTTGGCGATGGTCTGGAAGGCCCGGCGGTACACGATCCTGCTCGTCCTGCTGGTCGGCTTCGCGCTGGCGCTCAGCAACCTGTTCCTCGACCCCGGCAAGATCGCCTGGCTCGGCGTCAGTCCCATCCTCTGGCTGAGCATCCCGATGACCTGGTGCGCCATCCTGAGCGGCATTGGCTTCCAGGCATTGATCGAGGCCGGCTACGCGGACAAGAAGTGGATCCTCGCGGCCACTATTATCCTCGGCGTGCTGGCGATTATCGCGCTGCTGTTGGCGGCCGAGTGCTTCCAGGTCTTCCTGGGCCTCGGCGACAGCTACGGCCGGCTCTTCGTCGAGGCCGCCAAGATCTACCTCCTCGGCGCGCTGGCGACCGGCATCATCTTCTTTATGACGAGGCAGAAGCTGCGTCTCCACTGGCTGCGCTGGGCCTTGCTCTGCGCCGCTCTGGCCGTCGACATCTTCCTCGGCGCACGGCACATCGTCGATCAAATCCTCTGACGCGCCCTCGTTTCAGCGAAGGCCGAGCCATAGCCGGGAGCGTGGACGTGGCACCCGATCCGATTGTATAATTCGCTGGAGATCGGAATGAGGATTATCCCGCACGGGGCAGCAGACCTCGTCGTGTACGTGGGACACAATGGCCTTATGGAGTTCGACCGATGACTGCGGTTCGAGGGGAACGACCGGAAGACGTACCAGCCATCAGACAGGTCAACGAACGGGCATTCGGTCAGCCGCTGGAGGCGGACATCGTCGACAAGCTCCGGCGTACATGCGAGGGACTTCTGTCGCTGGTCGCCGCCGATGGGGATCGCGTGGTCGGTCACATCCTGTTCAGCCCAGCGACGGTCGAGCGGCAAGGCTGCACCGTTCTCCAGGGGATGGGATTGGCGCCGATGGCCGTACTGCCCGAGTATCAACGGCAAGGCGTTGGCTCGTTGCTTGTCCGCGAGGGTCTCAGAATGCTGTGGGCGTCAGCGTGCCCGTTTGTTATCGTCCTCGGCCATCCGGAGTATTACCCGCGTTTCGGGTTCCAGCGGGCCTCGAAATATGGGCTCACCAGCCAATGGGAAGGCGTCCCGGATGAGGCGTTCATGGTGTTGGCGTTTGATGATTCTGCGATGAAGAACGTCTCCGGCGTGGCGCGATACCAAAGCGAGTTCGATGAGGCGATGTGAACTCCAAGGATCAGGGGCTGTACAAATCGGTTCTTCTCCCTGCCCGGCCTGCCGTGGCGCGGGCGGATCAGGCAATTCCAGAGGGCGGTGTGCGACAACGGACCCCAAAGGCCCGCTGACCCAATGTTGGCGGTCGTGAGTGGCTGAGCCGTCCGTTGGACCACCTGCCCTATCCTGGGTTGCCGCATCAGGAGCGCGCGAGCGCGGCCTCCCACTGCTGTTGGAGCACCTCCAGCGATGTGCCGTAGATCTCCTCGAGCTTTCTGATGTTCTCTTCTCGCACGGCTTGTGCGCCGGAGTTCCTGAGTGTTCTGTAGGTCTGGAGGAATTTGTCTTTGCCATAGCTGTCGATCAGGAATTTGACGAACGAGGCGGCCTCGGGATAGGCCACAGGCGGCCGGCTCCTTCCGGACCCGATCTCGGTGTAGCCCAGCAACTCGCGCAATTCGATCCATTCGCCCTTGTCGTTCAGCTCCTTTGCACGCTGATGGACCGTGGCTTGACCGCCGCTGAGGTTTTCGAGGGCGGACGCGCCGAGCCGCTCGGACATGTAGACGGCGAACCCTTCATTGAACAGGGCCGGCGGACTGCCGACCGGTCCCATGAGAATGTGAGTCGTCTCGTGATAGGGGTCCAGCCGCTCTTTCTCGTTATAGATCTCAACGATCGTATTACCGTAGGCCCAGCCGGCGCCCTGGTGGCCCGTCTGCCGCTGCTTGGTCCGGCCGTCCTCGAAGAACACCATGCAGATGCGGATGTCGGAATCGGCGCCCAGGAACGCGCAGATCTGTCGGTACCCTTGCTCCTTCTGCTGCGCGATGCGGTCGATTTCCTTTTCCGCCGT
>CBFDDG010000310.1:0-6031 GCA_965603505.1 uncultured Phycisphaerae bacterium
AGGTACTTCTGGCGGTGGCCGATCCTTCGCTGGCTGTTCTTGCGGCGGCGGAAATGGGTAACGTAGAGCTTCTTGCCCTTTACGACGGCCTCTTCGGCCGTGGCGTTGAACGAAGCGGTCACCTTCGCGCCCTCGACATAGGGCTTTCCGATCCGGCTCTCGCCGTCGCCGCCGATGAAGAGGACCTTGTCCAGGTCGATCGTCTTCGCATCCGGGGCCACGTCGGTCAAATCGATTTCCAGCCGGTCGCCCTCGGCCACCTTATATTGTTTTCCACCTTGCTCGATGACTGCGTACATTCAGAAACTCCCAGCCCAATGTTTCAAATCTCGGGAAAACCGGTAGAATAGCCCACGCCGGGCTTTTTGTAAAGGCCTTTCTGTAGTATTTTCGTGGCTTGTCGATTTCCCGGCTGTTGCCCGGATTTGGATGGAACCTGTTTCGGGAGTGCCTGTATGCTGAAACTGGCGATGGTCAACGATAGAATCACCCCTCTTGAGAGCCTGGACCCCATCTACTTCGATCGGGGGATCTACTTCGGCGACGGCGTTTACGAGGTCCTGCGCAGCTATGACGGCCGGATTTTCGCCCTGGAGGAGCACCTACAGCGCTTCGCGAAGAGCCTGGCGGCCATCCGCATCACCAGCATCGACATGGGCCATATCCGCGACCGGGTGGAGCGGGCGTTCACGACGGCCGGCCTGCCCAACGCCAGGATCTACTTCCATATTACCCGCGGCTCGGCCCCGCGCAGCCACGTCTGGGAAGCGGATCTCGAGCCCAACTTCTTCCTGACCGTGGGCGACGCGCCGGACAGTACCGAGGAAAAGGCCAAAGGCATCACCGTCTCGACGCACCCGGACTGGCGGTGGAAGCGATGCGATATCAAGTCGCTCAATCTGCTGGCCAACGTTCTGGCGCGGCAGGACGCCGTGGACAAGGGCTGCGCCGAGGCGATTCTGGTGAACGAGGCAGGATGCATCACGGAAGGTTCCGGGTCCGCCTTCTTCGCCATCATCGGTCAGACGCTGCAAACCGCCCCGCTGACGGCCAACGTTCTGCCGTCGATCACGCGTCGGTACGTCATCAAGGCGGCCAACAACGTCGCTTTGACGGTCCGGGAAGAGTGCCTCACGCCGCAACAGGCCGCTGCCGCCGATGAGATGTTCATCGCCGTGACGACGAAAGACATCGTCCCGGTCGTCAGGTTCGACGCCACCGTCATCAGCCAGGGCAGTCCCGGCCCACACACAAAGGCGCTCATGACGGAGTTTCACAAATTCACCGTCTAACGGAATCTCACCTGCCGGAAAACACCCTATCGCCGTCACGAGCGCCTGAGCTACCGTGACCGGCCCTGCTATCTGTCTGCCGATGCATCGCCGTGCCTCGGCCCGTCATCTACAAGAGCGAATCTGCGCCCGGGTCAGATCGTCCCTTTGAAGAACAGGATCAGCGCCAGCACACAGGCCAGCATGATCGCGCCGGGCACCATCCAGAGCTTTCTCCATTGGAACTGCCCTTCCACCCGGAACCTGTCCATGACAATCCCGGCGAACTGGGTCCCCAGGAACAGCCCGATTCCGCTCTGAGCCGTGAAGATCAGCGCCTGCATGGACGCCCCGGCATCCTTCGGCGCCACCGATCCTGCAAACATCTGGCCGGCAATGATAAAGAAGACATACGCCAGGCCGTGGAAGGCCTGCGCCCCGACGATCAGCAGGGGCGGCCTCGGCATCACGTAGACAATGTACATGATGAGCCAGGACAGCGCTCCGAGAGTGAGCGTCCATTTGAAGCCGGCATTCAGGAGGAGCCAGCCCAGCACGAACAGGGTCGCAATGGCCTGCGTGGCCTGGGCCACGGCCATGGAGGCCGGCACATTCTTCGATGCGATACCGTTATTCTGCATGAACTGCGCCGTGCCCAGGAAGTAGAACTGCATCATCCCGGCGCCGACCAGCGAGATCACGATGAACACGAGGAAACTCGGCACTTTCAGCATGGAGAGGGCCTGGGCAACCGAGGATCCCTCGGCGGCCCCTCCGGCTGGTGGCGTCGCCGGCAGAACGAGACCGGCAAGGAGGGCCATCACAACCGACAACGCCGCCGCCAGAATCAAGCAGTCGCGTCCCTGCTCCCCAGTCTTGAAGATCCAGCGCCAGCCGGTCAGGAAGTACCCCGCCAGCGCCCAGGCGATGGGCGCCCACATAAAGATGTAGGGAGACTTGGCCGCGATATCGACGTTGTGCAGCTCCAACTGGCGGAACATCAGCGAGTTCACAAGGGGCAGCGTCGCCGCGAAGAACAGGGCGTACAGCAGCATCACGCCGAAGAGCGACCCGAACTTCTTCTTCCAGGCCGCGACGAACAGCAGCAGGATGCCCACGAGATGCGCGCCGGCAAGGATGAACTCCGTATTGATCCACTGGTCCGCCACCTGGCCGGCCACGAGCGGCATGAAAATGCAGCCCAGAGGAATGGCCGCATAGATCCATCCCGTCTGCTTGCCGCTGAACTTCAGCGGTCCCAGGAGTCGAGCCGCTAACACGGGATACCAGGCCCCCCAGATGGCATACTCGAGGAACATCATCGCACTGAGCTTGAGGTACAGGACCGTATCCATCCCGAACATAGGGTTCTCCTTCATTGCCCATCGGATGTTTTATTTGCACGCTGCCGCGAGCCGCTCGACGGCCAGCTTGACATCGCCGAAGCGATTGTCCCCCGCCTCTCGCTCGATCGCCATGGCGCCCTCGAACCCGACCTCTTCAAGCACGCCGAGGAATCGGTCCACGCCGACCTGCCCATCGCCCCATGGGACTTCGGCGCCCCACGTGCCCGGCTGCTGCGTCCGCAAGGCGTCCTTGACGTGCAGGTGGCGAATCCACGGCGACAGCACGCGGACCGCCTCGATCGGATCGCCCTTATCGTAGAGGATCATGTTGGCCGGATCGAAGTTGACGCCAACCGACTTGTGGTCCAGCTCCTCGAGGAAACCTCGCAGCTCCTTGGCCGTTTCCTGGCCCGTTTCGAGCAGCAGGATCACGCCGTTGTCCGCCGCGATGTTCGCCAGAGTGCGTATCCTCGCATCCATCTTCTCGGCGGATGCCTTGTCGCTCTCATCGATAAAACCGGCGTGCATCGAAAGGTACTTCACGCCCAGCTTCGCCGTCGCGATGGTCGCTCCAAGGAAAAGGTTGTGGTTTGCCTGCCAGTGCTCGTCCGGGATCACGCCGCCGGTGACTTTGATGCTTTCGAGCGTGGAATAATCCTCCTGCGGGAAATCGATCATCGTGCACGTGATCGTCCACGGCTGCGCCTTGATCGTATCGAGGGCTTTGCCGCTGTCGTCCTCGACCGCCGGGCGGATGCCCAGGTGCACGTGCTGCAAGCCCAGCTCCTTCATCGCTCCCGCGACGCCCGGCACATCCGTCTGAAGCGACCAACTGCATACTCCTACAGGCCAGTTCTTACACTTCATTTTTGCACTCCCATCTCGTTGGCGGTGACTTCACCGGCTGATCAAGATTCTTTCCTTGGAACCGATCGATTTCTTCTCGGCCTCGACGATTCGGACCGAGTTGCGGGATTGCTCCAAAGTGATGACCTCGTCCACGGGCTCGCCTCGCACGGTACTGACGAAGTACTCGATCTCGTGCTGATACCCGTCTCCTCCGGCCACTTCGGGTGTGAACGCCTCGCCCTCCGCGGGACAGACACGGAACATCGGGTCTCGCGTCAGGTCGTAGACAATCGTCGCCTTCTCAAGGACCAGGTTGAAGCTCATCTCGAACCCAAAGGCGGCGGCCATTCCCCAGCCGCCCTCGGCCACGACGACCTTATCCTCTCCATACTCATACCCGGTAACGATGTGGATCAATTGTCCCTCGGGCCCCTTGGCGCCGTGACTGCATACCGCGTTGGGCAGGCCGAACAGGTATTGCACGTAGTCCGTGTCGTGGATGTGCAGGTCGAGCGCGACGCCGCCGCTGCGTTTCTCATCGACGAACCAGTTGTCCACGCTCCAGCCGGGGGGCGCCCCGAGCCGTCGGAATGCGGCGGCGATAGTTTTGCCGTACTTGCCGTCGGCAACGATCTCCTTCGCCTTGGCGTACTCCGGCCAGAACCGCACACAGTGCCCAATCTGCAGGACCTTGCCACTCTTGTGTGCCGCCTCGATCATGTGGTCACAGTCGGCCAGACTCAGGGCCATCGGCTTCTCGCACAGCACGTGGACCCCGTGTGACAGGGCGCGCTGCGAATATTCCGCGTGGAGGTATGTAGGAAGCGTCAGCGAGATGGCATCGAGCCGACCTTGCTTGAGCATCGCGTCGAAATCCTGGAACAGCTCGATCCCCGTGAAGTCGATCTCGCCTTCGGCCCCATCGATGTTCCCCACCGCCTTCTTGGCGTCCTCTTTGATGTTCGGGTTCGCATCGCAAATCGCGACGACCTCGGCCTCTTCGATCCCCTTCCACTGGCGAAAATGCATCCGCCCCATGAACCCGAACCCGACAATGCCCACTCTCAACATGCCGTTAACCTCCTTAGCGCGCAGCGCAATCCCCAAATCCATCCCCCAATGACTCTCCGAAGTGACAACTTCTGCCTGGCCACGGCTTCGCACCTCGTACGGCTCGACCACAAGCACTTCCGAGGGGACGATTCTACCAGACTGCTTCTGCGCCCGCAAAACGATTTCTTCGGCGCCCGCCCGAAAAACACGTGCCCCCGGAAGACATGGCACAGGCGGCAGAAAACGCGTGAGTCCGGCGAACGAGATCGGTATGATAGCTCCACGAGCCTCATGGACGGATGGCTGCGACAAACAGGCATGGCCGACGACAGATGGGATGCAGGGGATAGATATGACGCCGAAGGAACGAGTTCACGCAATCGTGCAGGGCCAATCCTATGACCGCCCCGCCGTCACTCCGATCTTCATGGCCTGGGCGGCCAACTTCATCGGCCGCACGTACAGGGACTACTACCTCGACGCCGAGGTGCTCGCCCAATCGCAATTGGCCGTGGCGATGGCTTTCCAACTCGACCAGGTCAGCGGGATCAGCGACCCATGGCGCGAGGCTTCCGCTTATGGAATGGAGTTCGAGTACCCCGAGAACGGCGTCGGAAAGCCCCGAAGGCCCCTGATCCAGTCACCGGAAGATATCTCCCGGATCCGGCCTTTCGCCCTTGAGGATGCGGAGCGTCCGAGACAGCGGATCGAGAGCGTGCGGAAGATGACGCAAGCCGTCGGCCGGACCCATAGCGTGCTGGGCTGGGTGGAAGGGCCGTTGGCGGTCTACGCGGACCTGCGCGGCGTCGAGAGCATGTTCCTCGATTTGATCGACCATCCGGAAATGTACGTCGATCGAGCGGCGACCATCATCGACAATCAGATCCGGTTTGCCCGCGCCCAGGTCCAGGCCGGCGCGGACATGATCGGCGTCGGCGATTCGGTCGCCAGCCTCATCAGCCCGCAAATGTACGAGCAGCTCGTCCTGCCCTTCGAGACCAGGCTGTTCGACGCCATTCACGAGGCCGGGGCCATAGTGAAGCTCCACGTTTGCGGCGACATCGGCAACAGCATCGACCTGATGGCCCGGACCGGCTGCGAGATCATCGACGTCGATTGGATGGTCCCGTTGGATGAGGCGAGGACGGCGGTCGGGCCTGATGTCACGCTTGCGGGGAACTTCGATCCATCGGCCGTTCTGCTGCAAGGCACACCGCAAGAGGTGGCCGACGCCGCCCGCGAGAACATCAAGTCGGGCGGCAAGCGGTTCATCCTGCAGCCCGGCTGCGAGGTCCCGCCCGGCACGCCCGAGGCAAATATCCGCGCCTTCTGCCCCTGCGACGGCTGCCTGATCCCCGACGCATTCGGACTTTAAGCAAACTGAGCAAGAAGGGGGAACCGGTCAATGACGGAAGACACGTCCCCAAATTCGAGCAACGCGCCCGACAGCCGGTTCTCGACCACGCACTGGAGCGTGGTCCTGACCGCCGGTGCATTCGGCTCGGCGGACTC
>CBFDDG010000311.1:0-5985 GCA_965603505.1 uncultured Phycisphaerae bacterium
CGTCTCGAAAAACTCCTCGCCGCATAAATCGGTCAGTTTGAGTTATTGATGATTGATTATTTCCTCTGTGGTCTCTGCGTCGCTGTGGTGAGATATCCCTTTTCGCGTGGTTCGCGTCCCCCGCCTGCGCGGGGGCAAGATTTCGCGGTCCCAGGCTCTGCGCTCTTGCCGGCGGAGCTTACTTGCTGAGGAGTTTGTATTTGTCCGGGTCGCGGATGATGGCCAATGACAGATCGATGTCGAGCTTGGGCCAGTAGAGGTGGTGGCCGTGATGGAGCTCCACGCCGGTAATCTCGCTGACCCTGGCGTCTCGGAACCACGGAAACTTCTCAAACGGCAGGAAGTACTCCGTGCCGTTCGTCAGGATCCAAAATCCGTGCTGCGAGATGTTTGTGACCTCACAGGCGGAAGTAGTCTTTCCACGCTTTAACGATCTCACTTCTGTGCTCCTCGACCAGCTTGTGCAAGTGCGTCAGTTGCCGCTTGTTGAAGCCGGTATAGTTCGCCAATGAGATGATCGGCTCGATCCAGAACTTCGCCTCGCCGTCGGCGGCGACGACATGGACGTGCATTCTCTCCTCTTCCCTGGAGAAGAAGTACAGCCGATACTTGCCGATCCGCAAAACCGTTGGGCTCATAAGATTCAGTATACGCAATGAGCGGGGTCGCGGGCAATGAAAAAGTCCGGCCGGAAGGGTCGGGCAAATCCGAAATCCCAAGCCCTAAATCCGAGACAAATCCCAATGACCGAAATCCCAAGGTCCCCAACCGACGATAGAAAAGCGATAAGTGATAGGTGATAAGGTGCGCAGAGGGTCGGGGGCGTTTCAGACATTTGAGATTCGTGCTTGTTTCGAGTTTCCTGCTTCGGGGCCGAGAGCCGGGCAGATGAGAGCTTACCCCTTGCCGCTGGATTCTTTCGCCGATGCCAACCGTTTGTAGAGGGGCCCGAGAATCGGGTCCTGGGCCACCAGCCGCATCTGCCTCTCGTGGGCCTCGGCCTCCGGGACGCCCGCGAGTTCCTCTTGGATCTGCTGCTGGATGTCCCACTTCATTTGGACACAGTCGAATTCTTTAGCCTTCATCCGCCACCACGGTCGGGGAGATGACAAGCTCGAACCTGCCGCGTCTGACGGCTTCGAAGAAGGCTCGGCTCTCCGCCACGAATTCCTCGTCGAAGCAGCCGCCGTAGACGGATGTGTCGGCGTATACGCGAAATCGTTTCATGGCATCATCTTACCATGCGGCGGGCCTTGTGGCAACGATTGCTTGCATGATATGCCCGACAAATGATGAGGGCCGGTGAGAAGCCCCTGCATTGATTATGGATGAATGATGATTGACTATTTTCTCTGCGGCCCTGCGGCCCTTTACATGGATTATGGATGATTGATTATTGGGCTGAGTTCGCGTGTTTCGCGTCCCCCGCCTGCGCGGGGGCAAGATTTCGCGGTTGGAGCTTTTGCCGTTCTCCGTTCTTTGCGTGGGACCTGACTTCGTGTGATTCGCGCCCTTCGTGGTTTCAACTGCCGTCTTCGGAAGTTTCGAGATTCGTGCTTCGAGCTTCCGGGCCCGGAGATTGCCACGCTGCGCTCGCAATGACGTGACGTGCGGCAGGCTGTGGGCGCCGGCTTGGGGTTCTCAGGCAATGGCTCTGGCGATCTGGCGACGCGTCGTTCCCAATGCCAGCAGGGATTTGATGAGCAGGTCGATCGATACGCTCGGGTCGCCCTTTTCCATCTTGGCGATCCGCGACTGGCTCGATCTGACCAGCCGGGCCAGCCCCTGCTGTGTCAGATGGCTTTTCTCCCGCTGCCGGCGGAGCTTCTGGCAGAGCGAAGCCTTCAGTTCGACGTACAGTTCCTCTTCCGGCGTCAGATGCAGGAACTCGGCCGCGGTCCCAGTCGTCCATCCGGCCTTTGCCAATCTCTCTTTTTTCGATGTATTCATAAGGCAGCCAAACCAGAGGCTTGTCATTCGGGCTCATATACATAGAGGGTATGTCATTTCTGACATAACTGCAAGCTCGATCTTGTAGGAAACCGACAATTCATCATGCAAGGCGGAGCATTGATGAGGATGGTTGTCGGTTGGCAGTTGGAAATCGGCGTTGATCACCGCTCATCTGTGGTTCCATTTCCTTCGTGGGGTTGCGGGCATCTCCCGTCGGTCGTCGGGGTTTTCGGTGATTCGGGTTGACAATTGGGCGGTCGTTGTGCTATCATAGTGGCGTTCGTGCGGGGGTTTGCGACGGTTTTGGTGGCGTGTTGGGTCACTTTCGAGGCGGTGGACGGGTCTTTCGGGCCTCGCAGGATGTCCTTTCAGGAGGATGAGGTTGGCTTCTCAGGAGCGGTGGAGGTCCGATATGGGGTGTCGAAGTCGAAGCACGTCTTTTGTCGTCACGTTGATCGTCATCGTTTTTCCGGCCCATTATGCGGCTCTTGCCGAGCCGGTGGGCCTTCCTCAAGCGCAGCAAGTGGCGGATACGTTTCTGCGGGCGCGAGCGGTCCGGCCTGCGGGTCGAGCCAACATACTGACGGCGGCCGCAGCGGTGGGGGCGGCCCCGGCCGGCTTTCGCGAGGTCCGGGACGACGACGGGGCGATTGTCGCCTACGTGGCCGATCTGGAGCCGCGTGGCTTCGTCGCCATCGCGGCGAACAGCGATGTGGCGCCCGTCGTGGCCTATTCGTTCCAGAGCCCGTTTCCGGCCTGCGGGGACGGGGAGCATCCGCTGGGGCGAATGCTGCGGGGAGATTTGAGGTTGAGAGTGCAGGCGCTGGCGGAGGACCCGCAGCTCAAGAGGCCCGAGGTCGACAGGCTCTGGGACCTCTATATGGCCGGGCAGGCCGACGACCCGGACGGTGCGGCGTTTCAGCAGTGGCCGCCGGAGGGGACCACCTCCACCGGCGGGTGGCTCGAGACGACGTGGGAGCAGGAGCCGCCGTACAACAAGCTCTGCCCGCTCGACCCGGTGGATGGCGAGAGGTCCGTGGTGGGCTGCGTGGCGACCGCGCTGGCGCAGATCATGCACTACCATCGGCAGTTTGATATGAGCTTCGGCCCGGACGATTCGTATATGACCTATGGCGGTGTGTGGGTGGATGCCGATAGCGACCTGTATGATTTCCCTTCCTTCGCCCAGTTGAACGGCTATCTCGATACGGTCAAGCTCAAGTATCGCGATGGGGGCGTCCTGGACGAGACCGACATGGCTGTGTTGAGTTTTGCCTGCGGGGTCGCCGTGCGGATGGACTATTCCAGCGAAGGCTCGGGGGCGCCGATTTCCGCGGCGCGGGACGCATTGCTCGACAGGCTTGGCTTCCATTCGGCGGACCTGTTCGAGGGCATCTCCAGTGCTTCGCACGTCACTCTGCAGGAGAACATCCTTAACGGCTTGCCCGCGCTGGTGAGCATCAGTCCGCCGGACGGCTTCGGGGGCCACGCGATCGTCTGCGACGGCTACAACACGCGCGGTGAATTCCATGTCTCTTTCGGATGGGGTAGTTCGCATCCTGCTGAGATCACCGAGGCATGGTATTACCTTCCGGCGGATCTGCCTTCTCGCGCTAGTGTCATCACGGAGACGATCCTGAACCTTCGGCCCGATGCACCGTTGATTGAAGTCGATTCGGGTGCGATGGATTTCTACGGGGTGCCGGGCCAGGAGTCGGTTCCGCAGACGTTGCAGATCAGCAGCCGGCGCGTGGACACGCGGATCGACTCGATAACCAGCCCGGACGGATTCGTGATTTCCATGGCGGACGATATGTACGCCGACCGGATCGATTCGTTCACGATCGAGAGTCCCGGCGAAGGGGCCGTCGTTTACGTGCGGTTCCGCCCGGAGCGGGCGGGCGGATACTATGGAACGCTCGAGATCCGGTACAACGACGGCAACAGCCGCTACGTCGTGCTCAAAGGCTGGTCCTTCGAGGGCGGCACAACCATGCCGGCCGGCAATGTATCGGGGACCTGGACGGAGTCGGAGGGCCCATACTTCGTGGCCGGAGATATCGAGGTGCTGCCGGGCCGCGAACTGGCGATTGAGCCGGGGGCCAAAGTCTTCTTCACGGGTCGTTACGGCATGACCATCGGCGAGGGCGCCCGTCTGGTCGCGCGGGGCAACGCCGCTCGCCCGATCGAGTTCACCGCCTGGAACCGCCAAGACGGCTGGGCGGGCCTGCGATTCATCGAATCGGGCGACGACGACGTGCTGAGTCACTGCCTGATCACGTTCGCCCGGAAGGGGGCCGTCCCGATCCCGCAGGAGAGCGATGACCCCGTCTCCGTCGACGAGTCGGAGGATACGACGCCGGACAACCGGGGCGGCGCACTGTACTGTGCCGGCTCGAGTCCGACGATCGAGCACTGCACAATCGCCAACAATACGGGCGATATGGGTGGGGCCATCTACTGCGACACGGGCGACCCCATCATCACCAACACCGTGATCGCCAACAACGCGTCGTTGGGAGGCTGGTCGCGGTGCGGCGGACTGCACTTCGAGGGGCCGAGCAGGCCGCAGGTGATCAACTGCACCATCGCAAACAACTTCCCCGGCGGCATCTTCTCGGCCTCCTGGCTGCCGCCCTCGGTCGTGAACACCATCCTCTGGGGCAACGACGACTATCAGATACAAACGGACGAATCCATCGTGGAGATCTCGTTCAGCGACGTAGAGGGCGGCTATCTCGGAGAGGGCAACACGGACCTGGACCCCTGCTTCTTCGATCCGACCGGCGGGGTGGGCGTGGACTATGATGGAGCGAATGCTAATTGGGCCCTGCGCGACTTTTCGCCCTGTGTCAATGCGGGGACTCAGGCCCAGGGACTTCCGCAAACCGATCTGGCCGGAGGCGCTCGCGTCTACGGCGATATCGTCGATCAGGGCGCCTATGAGAGCCGGGCCGAGGTGCCCGTGATGACGATCAAGCCGACCGTCACTCTCGACGCCGGCTTCGTCCCCCTCGGCGAGAGTTCGTGGACCAGCTTCGAGATCGTCAACACCGGTTCCGGCGACCTTGAACTCGGGAGCATGACCGTATTCGATTCCGAGGGTGTCTTCTCAGCCCACGTCACCAGCAACACCCAGGTCCTGGCCGCCGGTGAATCCGTGCGTATCGAGCTCGAGTTCCGTCCGACGGAGGAGAAGGTCTATCTCGGCGGGATCGAGATCCGCGCGGCCGATGGTTTCAGCGAGAGGCCGGGATCGCCCAGCGGCATTCGCCGGCGCATCACGCTGCGCGGCGTGGGTGTATCCGGAACGGTCGTCCCCGGCGGCTCGGTCGGCGGCACCTGGTGGAAGGCGAACAGCCCGTACACCGTCACGGGCGATATCGAAGTGCCGAAGGGACAGACCTTGACCATCCAGCCCGGCGTCGTCGTCCGCTTCGCGGGACGCTTTGGACTCACGGTAGGCTACGGGGCCACGCTCCGCGCCATCGGCGCCGAGAACGACAGGATCACATTCACCGCGACGGATGAGTACGAGGGATGGTTCGGCATCCGCTTCTACAGCAGCGGCACAAACGACACGCTCCAGCACTGCATCCTGGAACATGCAAAGAAGCCTCGCGAACGCGGCGCGGATCTCCCCGACCTCTTTGGCGGCGCCGTCTTCTGCGGGACGTTCGGATACGAATGGGCCGCGCTTTACACGTACTCAAGTCCGCTGATCGATTCCTGCCTGTTCCGCAACAACTACGCTCGGACCGGCGGGGCAATCGCATGTATCGACGACTCCGAGGCGATCATCACCAACAACACCTTCATCGACAACGAGGCCGACTACGACGGCGGCGCGATTACGATGTACTACGCCAACTGCACGATCGCCAACAACGTGATCGCCCACAACTATGCACTGGTCGGCGGCGGGATCATGAACTTCCTCGGCGTGCCCGCCATCGTCAACAACACGATCGTCTCCAACCGGCCATGCGCCCTGCACCTGGAGATAACAACCATGTTCCCCGGCTTTGGGCG
>CBFDDG010000312.1:0-5955 GCA_965603505.1 uncultured Phycisphaerae bacterium
CGGGGTCGAAGGGGGGGATGCAGATATTGACGATGCGGAGCTTGCCGACCGCCCGATGGCGGCACAGCGGCTTGATCAGGACGGTGCTGAACGGGCGGACCGGGACGACCTCGCCGTCGAGTTCCAGGTGGCCCTCGCCTTCGAGGACCAGATAGATCTCCGTGTGGTCCTTGTGGTAGTGGACCTCGGCATCCTCCCGGATGTCCACGATATGGACCGTGGCGACCTCATTCTCCGGTACGGCGAACGCCCGCTTCGCGAACCCGCACGGGCACTTCACCGCCTCGATATCGTCGAAATGGGCGATCACATAATTTTTCATGGCGTCCTGTCTTGCATGGTGCTCTGGCGCACAAGTCGGCAGAGCATGGCTGCGCGAGCGCAGCCATAGCACCCGCGCTCCGGTTGTGGCGCGGACAGTCTACCGCGCGGCAGAACGTATGACAAGCTCCCCGCCGGCACTCGCAAGGCGGTAGGCGCGGTCCGTTCGATGGTTGAAAACCGGGGCGGGCTCGCGTATAGTCTGTTGGAATGTCCGTAAGGAGCAGTGTGCCCAGCACATGATGACGCCGGCTATGCTGAATCGAAAGGGATAGGATGAACAACCTGTTTGACGTGAAGAATAAGGTCGTCGCCATCACGGGCGGCGGTGGGGTTCTGTGCGGCGCGATGGCCCGGGCGCTGGCCGAGGCCGGGGCGAAAGTGGCCGTCCTGGATTTGTCCGAGGCCGCCGCGAAGAAGGTCGCCGACCAGATCCGATCGAAAGGCGGCACGGCGATCACCGTCCCGTGCAACGTGCTCGATAAGGGCAGTATCGAGCAGGCCAGGGACAAGATCGCGGCGGAGCTGGGCCAGGCGGATGCCCTCATCAACGGCGCCGGCGGCAATAAGAAGGAAGCGACCACCTCGCCGGAGCTGTCGTTCTTCGATCTGCCTGCGGAGGCCATTCGGTTCGTCCTCGAGCTGAACTTCCTCGGCACGCTGCTGCCGACGCAGGTCTTCGGCAGGCAGATGGCGGAACGCGGGGCGGGCATCATCCTGAACGTCTCCAGCATGAGCGCGATCCGGCCGTTGACGAAAATCCCGGGGTATTCCGCCGCCAAGGCCGCCGTGAGCAGCTTCACGCAGTGGCTGGCCGTCCACATCTGCCAGAATTACTCGAAGGAGATCCGCGTCAACGCCCTGGCCCCGGGCTTCTTTCTCACCGAGCAAAACCGCTTCCTCCTGACCGAGGAGAAGACGGGCAAGCTGACGCCGCGGGGCGAGACGATCATCACGCACACGCCGATGGGACGGTTCGGCGACCCGGAGGAACTGCTCGGCACCGTCTTCTGGTTGCTCAGCGACGCGTCGAAATTCGTCACCGGCATCGTCGTCCCCATCGACGGTGGCTTCTCGGCTTTCAGCGGCGTATAGATAGCCTATGAACGGGCGGCTCGCTGTCTATCGTATCGAGCATGTAGGGTGGGTTCTTAACCCACGCGTCACGTACGCCACGATCGGAGGAACGCGTGGGTTGAGAACCCACCCTACCGATCGCGCCTCTCTTCATCCGGGGACATGCGCGCCCGCCCCTGAACTTGAGATCGTGAGGATCCGATGAATCGAAGAGATTTCCTGCAAGCGGCCGGTGCGGCTTCGTTCGCACTCGGCCTGGCGTCGGCCAATGCCGCTTCGACGAAAGAGGAACTTGAGAAGATTCCCAATCGCAAGCCGCGGAACGTCGTGTTCATCCTGAGCGACGACCATCGTTACGACTTCATGGGCTTCATGGGCAAGGTGAAATTCCTCGAAACGCCCAATATGGACCGCATGGCCCGCGAAGGCGCGCACATCCGGAACGCGTTCGTGACGACGTCGCTGTGCTCGCCGAGCCGGGCGTCGATCCTGACGGGCCTGTTCTCGCACAAACACGGGGTCGTGGACAACCAGACGGACATCCAGCCGGGACTCGTGTTCTTCCCCGAGCACCTCCGGCAGTTGGGCTACGAGACGGCCTTCATGGGCAAATGGCACATGGGCCACGACAGCGACGAGCCGCGAGCGGGCTTCGACCGGTGGATCAGCTTCCAGGGCCAGGGCCAGTACTACGACGGCGTGCTGAACGTGGACGGCAAGAAAGTCAAGGCCACGAAGCATATTTCCGACGAACTGACGGACTACGCCGTGGACTGGCTCAAGCAGGAGCGGGACAAACCCTTCTTCCTGTACCTCTCGCACAAGGCGGTCCACGCAATGTTCGAGCCGGCCAAGCGGCACCTCGGCAAATATGAGAACGTCGAGCTTGAATACCCCGCGAGCATGGCGGATACGGAGGAGAACTATCGAGGCAAGCCGGCGTGGGTCAAGGAGCAGCGCAACAGTTGGCACGGCGTGGACTACATGTACCACGGCCAGATGGATTTCGATACGTTCTACAGGCGCTACTGCGAGACGCTTTTGAGCATCGACGACAGTATCGGCCGGGTGCTCGGCTGCCTCAAAGACATGGGGCAGGCCGACTCAACGCTCGTGATCTACATGGGCGACAACGGCTTCTGTTTCGGGGAGCACGGCCTGATCGACAAGCGGCACATGTACGAGCCCTCGCTGCGCGTCCCCATGCTGGCGTACTGTCCCGAGCTCATCAAGCCGGGGACGAAGGTCACGCCGCTCGTGCAGAACATCGATATCGCCCCGACGGTCCTGGAAGCCGCCGGCGCGAAACCGCCGGAGTATATGGACGGGCGATCTATCCTACCGCTGCTTGAGGGCAAGGCCACCGCATGGCGCGACGCGGTCTTCTACGAGTACTATTGGGAGGCCGCGTTCCCGCAGACGCCCACGACGTACGGCGTCCGCACCGACCGGTACAAGTTCATCCACTACCACGGCGTCTGGGACACGGACGAGCTATACGACATGCAGAACGACCCGGACGAGCGGCACAACCTCATCGACCAGCCCAGGCACCAGGACCTCATCAAGAAACTGCGCATCCGCATGTACGAGTGGCTCGAATCGACCGGCGGGATGCAGATCCCGCTTCGCCGCGATACCGGCTTCAAAGGCAACAAGCGCGGACCGAAGAAGGTGAAGGCATACAAGTACCACGGAGAGGGGCGGTGACGGCGAGCGATCCGGCACAACCTTTGAAGGATTTCCAGCCGCGCCATGAGTGCTTCGTCGGCGTCGATTCCGACGGCTCCGTGTTCGGCACGATGGAGATCAAGCAGCGCGAGTGCTTCTGCCCGTGGACGATCGGGTGTTTCGGACTCCAGCCGGTGGCGCAGGCGGCCCGCGAGTGCCGGGAGTTCGCCGACCTGTTCAGCAAGACCCGCGGGGCGAACCGCCACAAGACCCTCAAGCGGATTCTGGCCGAGCTGCTGCCGACGCACCCGATGGTCAAGAGCCGGGGCTTTCAGGTCCCGCAGCTTCCCCACTACTTCGCCTGGGTGGACGACCCAAGCAGTCTGCTGAGCAATGCGGGCCTGCGACAAGCGGCGGACAAGGCGACGGGCGAAGCCAGGGCGGAACTGGAGCTGGCGCTGGCATGGAGCGAGCGGGTCAACTGGGCGGTCGGCGAGATCGTCAAAGACATGCCTCCGTTCCCATTCGTCCGCGAGAGCCTCGCGCGGATGCAGGGCAAGGCGGACGTCATCGTCGTCTCCGGCACGCCGGCAGAGGCCCTTGTGCGGGAGTGGAACGAGCACGATATCGCCCAATACGCCGCCGTGATCGCCGGCCAGGAGATGGGCACAAAGACACAGCATCTGTCGTATGCAACCAAAGGCAAGTACCGGGAAAACCGCGTACTGATGATCGGCGACGCCCCGGGCGATATCAAGGCCGCCAAAGCGAACGACGCCCTGTTCTACCCGATCGATCCGGGCCGCGAAGTCGAATCCTGGAAGCGGTTCCACGATGAAGCCTTCGACAGGTTTCTCAGCGGCGAGTACGCCGGCGCCTACGAGGCCGGGCTGATCGCCGAGTTTGACTCGTACCTGCCCGAGAAGCCCCCGTGGGCAGAAGAATAGGAGCGGATATGCTGTACTACTCTCGCGGAAGTGAGCAAGAGAATCTTAGTGGCGAGGACCTGAAGAAGGGGTTGTGCGCCGCTCTCGAGAAGCTGGGCGAGAGGCGCAAGGTGCTCGTCCTGCCGCCGGATATCACCCGGCTGCATTCGCGGGCCGGCGAATTGACCCGCTACGCCTGGCAATATTACGGCGACGCCCTGACGGACATTCTGCCGGCGATCGGGACCCATTTCCCGATGACCGAGCCGGAGATTGAGAAGATGTTCGGCGACGTCCCGCCGAGCCTCTTCCGCGCGCACGATTGGCGCAGCGGATTCGTCACGCTCGGCGAAGTGCCCGCCGAATTCATCCGCGAGGTGAGCGAGGGCAAGCTCGATTTCTCCTGGCCCGCCCAGGTCGGTAAGCTGCTCGTCGAGGGCGGGTTCGACCTGATCCTGTCAGTGGGGCAGGTCGTGCCGCACGAGGTCATCGGCATGGCCAACTACAACAAGAACGTCTTCGTGGGCACGGGCGGCGCCGAAGGGATCAACAAGAGCCACTATCTCGGCGCGGTCTACGGCATGGAACGGTTCATGGGCCGGGCCGACACGCCCGTCCGCAAGGTTCTCAACTACGCCTCGGAGCATTTCGCGCGGCACCTGCCGATCGTCTACATCCACACGGTCGTCGGCCCCACGGAGTCCGGCCAAGCTACCCGCGGGCTGTTCATCGGCGACGACGTCGAATGTTTCAATCGGGCCTGCGAGCTCTCGCTGAAGGTGAACTTCACCATGCTCGATGAGCCGCTTAAGAAAGTCGTCGTCTACCTCGACCCCGAGGAGTTCAAGAGCACCTGGCTGGGCAACAAGAGCATCTACCGCACGCGGATGGCGATGGCCGACGGCGGTGAGCTGATCGTCCTGGCTCCCGGCCTCCGCGAGTTCGGCGAAGACAAGCAGATCGACGCGATGATCCGCAAGTACGGCTACGTCGGCACGGAAAGACTCCTGCAGCTCGTCCGCGACAACGAAGACCTGCGCGCCAACCTCGGCGCCGCGGCCCACCTCATCCACGGCTCGACCGAAGGCCGCTTCACCGTCACCTACTGCCCCGGACATCTCACGAAGCAGCAGATCGAGAGCGTGAACTTCCAATACGCCGACCTCGACACGATGCTCGCTCGCTACAATCCGGAAAAGCTCAAGCCCGGCCCCAACACCATCGCCGGCGAGGAAATCTTCTACATCCCCAACCCCGCCATCGGCCTGTGGTCCACCCGCGACCGATTCAAATAAGGCCCCGATTGCGTCGCCACTGTTGACCGGAGTTACCATACAACATAGAATCAATGAGGCGTTGTATGGTAACTCGTCTCCCGACGGAGAGACTCGACATGAAAGTCATCAAGAGCGTTCTCAAGGAAGAACTTGCCAATTCACTGGCCATGAAGAAGTCCTATGAAAGGGAATTGGCCCGATTGCCAAAGGGCAGTCTGGTCAGAAAGACCATCAAGGGCCATGAATACTACTATCTTCAGGTCAGGGAGAAGGGAAAGGTCAAGTTCCTGTACAAGGGCAAGCTCTCCGCCGGCCAGATCGAAGAATACGAGCAGGCCAAGCAGTATCGGGCCAAGTACAGAAAGCTCCTGTCCGAGGTGAACAAGCAGATCCGATTCCTGAGGGCCGCGCTGCGTGGAAAAGAGTCAGTATGAGTTGTGCGCCGAGGTCCTGCGGCGGCTGGACCGAGCCGGCATCCTGAAACACATGGTTCTGGTCGGCAGTTGGTGTACACTGTTGTACCGGGAGTATTTTGCGTCGCCGGCGTATGCTCCTTCGTTGAAGACGCGCGACATCGATCTGCTCATTCCAAGACCGTCTTCAATCGGCGCGACGACAGACGTTGCGCAGTTGTTGAGAGATCTCGGCTTTGTCGTTGGCTTCACGGGCGTCGAAGGACACAT
>CBFDDG010000313.1:0-5928 GCA_965603505.1 uncultured Phycisphaerae bacterium
CGTCTCCTTTCCGTGTATAGAGCCAGTGCGCTGTGCCGCTTCCGAGGCAGTGTGTGGCCCGGGTTGGGCGCGTCACTTCATGGGCTCGACATAGGGTTCAGAATCGTCTTGCTCCGATGTCGGCTCAGTCGGCTCCTCAGAATCCGGTCGGCTCGGCTCTTCTCGGTCCGTCGCTTCTTCGCCCGCCTCGGACGACGGGGGCTCGTTTTGCTCGGAGGTATCCTCTCCGGTGTCATAGGAGTCGTATTCGTCCGGACCGGAGGCGACCGGTCCGGTCCCGTAGGGGTCGTACGTATCGGCATCGGAGGTGGCCTTGTCGGCTTCGGCAACGACGTCATCCTTGATCTTGTTCACGTCGCGGACGACTTCGCCGGCGCTGTCCTCGAAGTCGCGCAGACCTCGCTTGAACTCGTTGACGCTCTTGCCGAGACTCCGGGCGACCTCGGGCAGTCGGCGGCCGAAGATCAGCAGGCCGATGACAAGAATAATGATCCATTCACCGCCACCCGGCACGGAGAACGCGATATACGGCAGATGCCCCGTCATACAGACTCCATTCAAAGACACAATGAGACACGATCCCGTGAAAAGTCACGGTCACTACTACGTTCGGCCGGCCGGAGAGTTTCGCCGGCAAAGGCCGTCGATCGCTATTATACCAGACGGCCGGCCAGGCCGGGAACCTTGAGAGAGGCATTTTTCGCTTGTCAACGCGGTCGCGGTCGGTAGGATGTGGCCGTATGTCTCAGAGCTAATTGATGCCTCTTGTGGATGTGGGTAAGCCATGAAGAAACTGGTGGCGGATCGGACGAGCCTGATTGACGCGAGCGGGATACGCAAGGTCTTTGCCCTGGCGGCCGAACTGAAGGACCCGATCAATTTCTCGATCGGCCAGCCGGATTTCGATGTGCCGGAACCGCTGAAGCAGGAGGCCATCAAGGCCATCGAGGCCGGGCTGAACAAATACTCCCAGACCGTAGGCGAGAAGCAGCTCCGGGATAAGATCACGGCCCAGGTGGCCGCCGAGTTCGGCTGGGAGGACCCCGCGGTGCTCGTCGCCAGCGGCGTCAGCGGCGGCCTGCTCCTGGCGTTCATGGCGCTGATCAATCCGGGCGACGAGGTCATCATCCCCGATCCGTATTTCGTCATCTACAAGCACGTGGTGAACCTGCTGGGCGGCAAACCGGTCTTCGTGGACAGCTACCCCGATTTCCGGCTACCGGTGGACAGGATCGCCGCTGCCATCACCGACCGGACGAAGATGCTCATCCTCAATTCGCCCAGCAACCCGACGGGCGTGGTCTACTCCGAGCAGGAAATCGAGGCGATGGCGAGGCTGGCCGCCGAGCGCGACGTGCTGATCCTGACCGATGAGATCTACCAGCAATTCAGCTACGACAGGCCGGCCGTCAGCATCGGAAAGCACCACGAAAAGGTGCTGGTGATGCGCGGGTTCAGCAAGAGCTACGCCATGACCGGGTGGCGGCTGGCGTACGTGGCGGCCCCGGCGTCGCTGCGTCCGGTCGTCGAGGAGATGACCAAGATTCAGCAGTATACGTTCGTCTGCGCGCCGACGCCGTTCCAGCGGGCGGCCGTGGCGGCGATGGACTACGACGTTGCGGATCTCGTGAAGGGCTACGTCCGAAAACGGGACCTGCTGTACGATGGACTGAAGGATTCGTTCGAAGTGGTCCGGCCGGAAGGGGCCTTCTACGCGTTCGTCAAGGCCCCCGGCGGCTCGGGCACCGAGTTCGTCAAGAAAGCGATCCAGAACAATGTGCTGGTGATTCCGGGCAACGTCTTCAGCGAGAAGGATACGCATTTCCGAATCAGCTTCGCCACGACCGACGAGAAGATCCGGCAGGGCGTGGACATTCTGCGGGGCCTCGTGTAGGCAATGATTTCACAGGAGGGGGGCGGAGGGGAGATTTTTGGATCCGCGTGCCGCCCGCTGTTGCCAAGACTTCGGCGGCACGGTAGAATTAGCGGCATGAGAAACGCATTTCGAGTTGCTCTGATCCTCGTTCTGGGTGCGCTCACGTGGGCTTCGGCGTCGGCGGCCGAGCCGAATGTGCCGGCCGATGCACCGCGCGACGTGAAAGCAGCGGTCATCCCCTGCGAAGGGATGATCGATCAGGCGCTGTTCTATTCCATCCAGCGGCGCACGGGGATCGCACTGGATGGGGGTGCGGACTACCTGATCTACGAGATCAGCACCTACGGCGGCCTGGTCGACGCGGCCGATTCCATTCACAAGTATCTGATTCAGCACGCCGGCAAGCGCGGACATACCGTCGCCTATGTCACGACGGAGGCGATTTCCGCCGGGGCCCTGGTCAGCGTCTCCTGCCGGGACATTATCATGCGGGAGAATACCAAGATCGGCGATGCGGCCCCTATCACCATGGGCGGAGCCTTGGAAGGGGTGGAGCGGGAGAAAGCCGAGAGTTTCATAAGGGCGATCTTCCGGGCGGCCGCCGAGGCCAATGGCTACCCGGAACTGCTGCTCAAGGCGATGGTGACCATGCAGATCGAGGTCTACCGGGTGCGAAACCTCGATACGGGTCAGTACGAGTTCTTCGAGGGCGATAACCTGCCCGAGGACGCGAACGCGTACGACGTCAAGGGTGCGGAGAAGATCGACGGCGATGATGAGCTGCTGACGCTCACGGCATCGCTGGCCCTGGAGTACGGCTTGGCGCGGGCGGTCGTGGAGGACCGCCAGGGAGCGCTGGCCTTCCTGGAAGAACGAGACGGTGTACGCTTTCGTGAGGCGCCGATGGTGCTCATACCGACCTGGTCCGAGCACATGGTTGGCTGGCTCAATTCGCCGGCCGTCCTGAGCGTTCTGTTCATGCTGGCGCTGCTGGGGATCTACATGGAGTTCAACACGCCGGGCATTGGCCTGCCGGGTATGGTGGCGGTGGTCTGTTTTGCCATTATCCTGGGCAGCAAGTATCTGGTTGGCATGGCGAACTGGGTGGAGATCGCCCTGTTGTTTATTGGGATGGTGCTGCTGCTGATCGAACTGTTTGTACTGCCCGGCTTCGGCATCGCGGGGATCCTGGGGATTGTGTGCCTCTTCGCGGGGTTGTTTGGCATGTTGATCCGTAACGCACCGGATGAATTGCCCTGGCCGCAGACGTCGGCGGATTGGGAGTCCCTGTCATCTGGCGTGGTCGCGCTGGCGCTCGGGTTCGGAGGATTCGTTCTCTTGGCCTCGATCCTGTCGCGGTATTTGCCAAGGCTGCGATTCATGCGCGGGCTGATCCTGGTGCCGATTTCGGCAGCCTCGGCTGGAGGTGCCCCGCGCGTCAGTATGACGCGGCCACCGGAGAGTTCCGGACCGGCGGTGCAAATCGGCGATCTTGGCGAGGTGACGTCGAGGCTTCGGCCGGCCGGCAAAGCACGCTTCGGCGATGCCCGGGTGGACGTCGTCGCCACGGGCGAATTCCTGGACAAGGGCACGAGAGTGGAGATAATCGCGATCAATGGCAGCCGGGTCGTCGTCAAACCGGCGGACGAGGGCGGCGGGGCGTGAAACGGACTGAGGCCGCCGAGCATGGTGCAGGGCGGCGCTGCTACGGTTTACTTTGAGAAGGATAAAGCTGTGGGTTGGTGGCTGTTGCTCGCTGTTTTCCTGTACCTCGTCTGTGCGGCGTTGATCGTAGCGGAGGTCTTCATCCCGAGCGGGGGGCTGCTCAGCATTTGTGCGATTTTCTCGCTGGCTGGGGGGGTGGCGATCTTTTTTCGCCAGAGCGACGTGGCGGGATGGATCGGCGTGCTCGTTGCTATTGTCATGGTGCCGTTCCTGCTCGTGATGGCGTACAAGATCCTGCCGCGAACACGATTTGGACGGCAGGTGATTCTGGCGCCCCCGGTGCGCGAGCGTGGGGACGCCATCTCGGACGGGACGGAGTTGAAAATGCTTGTGGGCCGAGCAGGTCGCGTGCTGACAACGATGCGGCCGGTCGGCATGTGTGCCTTTGACGGGCAAAAGGTTGAATGCGTCGCCGAAAGCGGGTATGTACGGAAAGGCGAGACCGTCAAGGTGATTCACGTCGAGGGAACCCAGGTGACCGTGCGGGTCATGGACGAGGCTTAGTGAAAGGATCGAAGGATGTCGCAGATGACAAGAATGTTACTGCAGGTCGGTGACCCGGTGATCGTCGGGATCCTGATTATCATCGGCATCGCGGTGCTGGTGTTCGGACTGATCCTGCTGAAGTTCGCGCGGCTGTGGCTGCAGGCGTATTTCTCCCGGGCGGATATCAAGCTGTCCGAGCTGATCGGCATGTGGCTGCGACGGGTGGACGCCCGGACCATTGTGCTCAGCAAGATCACGGCCGTGCAGGCGGGACTGCAACTGACCACGAAGGACCTCGAAAGCCACTATCTGGCAGGGGGGCGGGTGCCGAACGTCGTGCGGGCGCTCGTTGCCGCGAACCGCGCCAATATCGAGCTATCCCTCAAAACGGCTACGGCCATTGATCTCGCCGGTCGCGATATCCTCGAAGCCGTGCAAACGAGCGTCAATCCCAAGGTCATCGATTGCCCCGATCCGAAAAAGGGCAGGGACACCGTTGACGCCGTGGCCCAGGACGGCATCCAGCTCAAGGCGAAGGCCCGCGTCACGGTCCGCGCGAATATCCAACGGCTGGTCGGTGGTGCAACGGAAGAGACGATCATCGCACGCGTGGGCGAGGGCATCGTAACGACCATCGGCAGCTCGGTCATGTATAAAGGCGTATTGGAGAACCCGGACAAAATATCGAAGGCGGTGCTGGATAAGGGTCTCGATGCAGGCACGGCATTCGAGATCCTGTCGATCGATATTGCCGACGTGGATGTCGGTGAGAACGTGGGCGCCCAGCTTCAGGCGGCGCAAGCCGAGGCGGACATGCGGCGGGCCAAGGCCGAGGCCGAGAAACGACGCGCCATGGCGGTCGCCCGCGAGCAGGAAATGCGGGCGCTGGTCGTCGAGAACGAGGCGAAGGTACCGCTGGCCATCTCCGAGGCCTTCCGGCTGGGGAACCTCGGGATCATGGATTACTATCGGCTCAAGAATATCGGCGCCGACACGCAGATGCGTGAGTCGATCGCCAAGCCGAAGAAACCCGAGCAGAGCTGATACATACCGAAGAGAAATGAGCGATTGCTGATGGAGCCTCTCGTGCAATTCCGTCTGCTGGCCCAGCGGCCGGGTATGGAGGAATGGGTCAACATCCTCTTTATCGTGGTCTTGGCCGTCCTTTACCTGGTAGGGGCCCTGGTCAAGGCCGCCAGCCGGAAAGGCCGGCCGCAGCAGGGCGGCCGGGAGGGATTGGCGAAGGAGCAGCCCCGCGAGCGGGAGAGCTGGCAGAAGCGGCTCGCGCGCAAGGCCGAAGAGATGCAGCGGGCCGCGGAGGCACAAGGCCGACGGGCCGTCGAGCGGGCGCGACAACTGGAGCAGAAGGGTAATCTTCGCGAACAGGGCGGAAGACCCCGGCCGGCGCAGCCCCCGGCCGGCAAAATCACAATTCGCCCGGGCCAAGGAGGCGAATCCATCATGGTCTACGAGCAGCCTGAATCACGCGCGCTTGCCGAGCGGCAGCGGCAGCCTGCTCGGGCGCCTGAGGCGAGAGAGGCCGCGGCCAGAGCCACGCAGCCGCCTCCCCCGGTTGTGCCGAGGACTGAAATGGGCGAGCCGGTATTCGAGCCGCTTGCTGAAGACCCAACGAGTATCACGTTCGAACCACCAAAGCCCCTGAAACTGCGCAAGCAGCGATGGGAAACGCCGGGCCGGTCAACCGGCCTCCACCCAGCCGCTCTCATCGACTACAGCGATCCGGACGCCCTGAAGAAGGCGATCCTCCACTATGAAATCCTCGGCAAGCCCATCGCACTGCGCGACCCCTCCAGACAGATCGCGTCTTTCTAACGGCGAAT
>CBFDDG010000314.1:0-5923 GCA_965603505.1 uncultured Phycisphaerae bacterium
CCCGCGAGAAGATGTGGACCCAGTGCCGTTATGCACTCGAGTTCTTCAGGAGACAGGAGATCCCGTTCTGGGACATGAAGTGTGAGGATGAGCTGACCTCTAATCAGGACGACTACGTCTTGTGCAAATCCGGCGAGATCTATCTGGTCTACCTCAAGCACGACGGCAAGGTTGAGCTCGACGTTACCAACGGCAATTTCAAGTACGGATGGTTCAATCCTCGCACGGCTGACGGCCTCGACAGCCTGCTCCACACTGGCTCACTTAATGCCGGGCGAAGGATCGAAGTCGCTGCGCCCGACAAAGACGATTGGCTACTGGTCATAAAGGGTTCCGGTGAACTGAAACTCGCCTCCGACCAACCCCCTCCGCCTGCGGTTATCCCCGATGCAGAAGGTGCCATTGTCCTCAAAGCCGTTCGGGACTTTCGGATCGTCACCGGGGATGGCTTTGTCCCGGCTTACAAGGACAACGGTCACAATGCCCTCGCCATAGATCCAGGCCGGTATAAAGATAGATTCGCCGCCGCGGAGACCAAGTTCGCAGCCGAGGCCGGACGGTATGATATCACCCTGACTACCATGACCGAGACGGACGGCGAATCCACCTATAAGCTCCTGATCGGCGGTAAGCTCGTGGGCCAATTCACCAATCCCAGGACATCCCAAGACTACAAACCAACACTAAGAACATGGGAAAATGTGTCCGTCGCCAAAGGAGCAACGATCAGGATCGAATTCAACACGGCGACCAATAGTAATAAGAAGACCGGACGCATACCGTACGCACGCGGTCGCTGGGTCGCTCTGACACTGGTTCCCCCCGGCGCAAAAGAGAAAGCAGATACTTCCGCACGCAAGACTTTCTCCCCCGACAGCAATGGGACCACAACCTTTGAAGAGGTTAACGGTTTGGTTGCCGTCGAGGCGGAGCATTTCGCCGTCCAGACAGATACAGGAACAAGGCAATGGTACATCACGACAGCAGACCAAACGCCCGATGTTTCACCCGATGGCGATGAGAACCATGCCAGTTCAGCGAGCGGCGGACGTTATCTTGAGATCCTTCCTGATACGCGGCGCAACCACGGCGACAAGCTCATCCACGGCGAGAACTTTTCCAGTGATCCGGGCAGGCTGGGCATCTTGGTGTATCCGGTTCACTTCAACATGCCGGGCCGATACTATGTCTGGGTGCGGGCTTACTCCACCGGCAGCGAGGATAACGGTCTGCACGTCGGCGTCAACGGCACCTGGCCGGATTCAGGGCAGCGTCTGCAATGGTGCGAAGGCAAGCAATCCTGGCGATGGGAATCGAAGCAGCGCACGGCCCAACAGCACTGCGGCGAACCCTGCAAGATATTCCTCGACATCGAACAGCCCGGCCTGCACTCCATCGAATTCTCGATGAGGGAAGATGGATTTGAATTCGACAAATGGCTTATGACGAAGGACCGTGGTTTCGAGCGCCCTGCCGACGCCGGCCCGCCGGAACGCCGCTTCCGGCAAAACAGTAGTTAGTGACCATCTACCAGAACCTTCCGGTACGTTGTCCAAGCCGCCGGATTGCGTGGCGACTGCCGGATCGGGTCGCGGACGCGGGTGCCGCTTGCACCCGTCACTTGAGGAGAAACATGAAGACCTACAGAGTAGCCGCCGTGCCGGGCGATGGGATTGGCCCCGAGATTGTGCCCGCAGGCGTCAAAGTCATGGAAAAGGTGGCCGGCGAGTTCGGATTCAGACTGGAATATGAACAGTTCCCCTACGGGGCCGGATACTATAAACAGACGGGGGCGTTCATGCCGGACAATGCACTTGACCTGCTGCGCAGATTCGACGCCATCTACTTCGGAGCGGTAGGATTGCCTGACGTCGACGATACGCTGCCGGCAAAGCTGTTTACGTTCAAGGTCCGGACCGGCTTCGATCAGTACGTCAACTATCGCCCCGCAAGGCTCCTGCCCGGCGTCCAGGGGCCCCTGCGCAACAAAGGCCCCAAAGACATCGATCTGGTGGTCATTCGCGAGAACACGGAAGGAGAATTTGTTCAGTCCGGCGGCTTCGCGCGTCCAGAGTTCCCTGAAGGCATGGCGACCGATACGAGCATCTTCACGCGCAAGGGGATCGAACGGATCGCCCATTATGCGTTTCGTCTGGCTCGAACTCGCCGCAAGCACGTCACGAATGTGACGAAGTCGAACACGCTGATTCACAGTCTCGCTTATTGGGATCATGTCATCGAGCAGGTGCGGCCTTCCTATCCTGATGTCGCCTATCAGAAGATGTACGTTGATAATGCCTCAGCCAACTTTGTCCTTCGTCCGGAGAGATTCGACGTCGTCCTGACCACCAATTTCATAGGTGATATTCTCAGCGATCTTGCCGGTTCGATCATGGGAAGTCTGGGCCTCGGCCCCAGCGGCAACATCAACCCGGAGAGGACCTATCCGTCCATGTTTGAGCCGATTCATGGCTCCGCCCCGGATATCGCAGGCACGGGAAAGGCCAATCCGATCGGTGCCATTTGGTCGGGGGCGATCATGCTCGAACATCTCGGTGAAAAGAAAGCCGCGCAGAGTATTGTCCGTGCGATTGAAGCGACGGTCGCTCAAGGAGTGCTTCCGGCCGATTTGGGCGGTTCGGCCTCAACGATGCATATTGCCGGCGCCATCATCGACAATCTCCAGCCCATCGGATGACATCATGCGAAGAATCACTGACTTGACATTGCCTCTCAGAGGAGGCGACCGGGGAGTTCAAATTGAGCCGACTCGCCGGCTCGAACCCGACGGTTGGAACGCCAGTACGTTGAGCCTGTATTCACATTGCGGCACGCACATGGACGCGCCCGTTCATTTTGGAGTCGGAAAGCAGGCGATCGATATGCTGCCCGTTGAGAAGCTCATGGGGCCGGCGTGGGTGGTGGATGTGCGCCCGATCTCGCCGCGCGCATTGATTGGAGTCGAACACATGCGCAGCATTGCAGATCGTTTCCAGGCCGGACAGAGCATTCTGGTGTGTACGGGATGGAGCGACTACTACGGTCAGGACCGATACCGGGAAGAGCTGCCGCGGATCAGTCTTGAGTTAGCCAAATGGTGCGCCGACAGGCACGTGCAAATGCTTGGCGTGGAACCTCCGTCGGTTGCGGACATTAACAACCTGGAGGAGCTGACGGCGGTCCATACGATTCTCTTTGAAGGCGGTGTCGTTGTCGTCGAGGGTCTGGCCAATCTGACATCGCTAAAGGCGACCCAAGTGACATTCATCGCGCTTCCACTGAGGATTTCAGATGGTGATGGCTCGCCCGCAAGAGCCTTGGCGATTGAGGAGTATTAGGTTGCGGGCAGAGGTTCGATCGCATGCTGAAGCTGAGACGGGGCGACACTGCCGAGCAGGAATCTACAAGATTGTCCGCAGGTCCGTAGAAGGATGGTCTGGGAAAGGAGCTGAGTCATGAGGAATGACTACTTTCATCGCGTCGCCGCTCTGACGCCCACGAAGATGTGGATCAACAATGTTACGCCGCAAGAAGCCGAGTGGGCTATTGCCGCGGGGGCGATGGGCTGTACGCAGAATCCTTCCTATACGTGGAAGATGCTGAATCATGAGGAAGGCAGAGACCAGGCTCTGGCCCTGCTGGATGAGACTCTGGCCGAGAGTGACGACGACAACGAGGTCGAGTGCATACTGCAGCGCAAGCTGGTCAAGGGTATCGCCGACAAGTTCATGGCCGTCTACGAAAAGACCGACGGCGCGCATGGATACGTCAGTATCCAGGGGGATCCCATCCACGAGGAGGACCCCCAGGTGATTATCGACGAGGCACGCAAGAATCGAGCGATGAGCCCGAATGTCATGATCAAGATCCCTGCCACCGAGGCGGGCCTTGAGGCCATGGGCGTCCTGATCGAAGAGAGCACGCCCCTCAACGCCACGGAGATCATGGGCTTGAGCCAGGTCATTGACGTATGCGAGATGTATAACAAGATCACAGCAAGAACGAAGACCAGGCCGGTTATGTACTTTTCCCTGATCACCGGCATCTATGATGAATGGCTGCACAAGGAGGTGGAAAAGCAGGGGATTGATGTCTCGTCCGATATTCTCTACCAGGCCGGCATGGTCATCGCAAAGAAAGTGTACAGGCTCGTGCACGACCGCGGCTATCCGCTGGGCTTTATAGGCGGGGGCGTACGCGGACTCCAACACTTCACGGAAATGGTAGGCGGTGACGTGTGCATCACCATGAACTGGCTGGGGCACGCGGACAAGCTACTGGAGCTGGACCAACCCGTGGTGTCCCGACTGTTCAATCCCGTCCAGGAAGACGTCCTTGATAAGCTGCTGACCAAGGTGCCCGCCTTTCGGCAGGCGTACATGGAAGACGGGCTGGAAGTCAAAGACTACGAAGAGTACGGGCCGGTCCGGTATTTCCGGAACATGTTCATCAGTGCCTGGGAAAACACCCTCAAACTGATCAAGGAACGACGCGCGGGCTCAGCCAGATGACAGCCGAAGGATACGATGTGTTGAGATCGGCCCAACAGAAACTCGTTGCATCGTTCTCTCTGCATACGTCATAACGCCGGGACAACTTGAACCAGCTCCAACCTGGGATGACATCATGAAACAGTCTCGTGGAAAGATGACGCATCAGCGTCTCGTCCTGATTTCAATCCTCTTCTTCCACAGTGCGAACACCTATATGGATCGTGCATGTATTGCATCTGCAGTGGACTATATCAAGAAGGATCTCTCGATGTCCGCGGAGTTGATGGGGCTGGTGCTGGGTATCTTCGCAGTCGGGTACGCCCTGTTCCAAGTACCTTCCGGCTGGATCGCCGACCGCCTGGGCCCGCGCAAAGCTCTGACGATCGTCGTCTCGGTTTGGAGCGTCTTCACGGCTCTTACCGGTGCAGCGCGAAACGCGGTACAAATGCTCATCCTGCGGTTTCTCTTCGGCGTCGGTGAGGCAGGGGCTTTTCCCGGGGCGGCCCAGGCCTTCTTCCGCTGGCTGCCCGTGAAAGACCGAGGCCTGGCGCACGGCATCAATTTTTCAGGCAGCCGCCTGGGAGCCGCCTTCTCGCTCTTTCTGATGCCGTGGCTGATCATGCAGATAGGCTGGCGATGGACCTTTGCCGTCAACGGGTTGCTTGGCATCCTCTGGGCGACCGTCTGGCTGCTGTGGTTTCGCGACAACCCCAGAGACAATCGTCAGGTAAACCAGAAAGAATTGGACTACATTGAGACAGGCCGCACAAACGACTTTGCGGGGACGGCAAGGGCCTCCTTTGCCGAGGTGTTCACCTCCCTGAATATGTCGCTGGCCATGGTGCAGTACTTTGCCAGCAACGTGACCTTCTTTATCTGTCTGACCTGGCTGCCTTCCTATCTGAAGAACCAGTGGCCGGAAGATCCAAGAGCCATCTATTTTTCCGCCACGCCGCTCATATTCGCCGCCTTTGCGAACTGGGTTGCAGGGACCATGGTGACGCAGTTGTACAAACGAGGCTATCATGTCAACTCACGCCGTATCACGGCGATCGCCGGCTTTACCCTGGGCGTGGTCGGGCTCCTCCTGGCCACTCACACGAATAACCTATACTGGTTCGTCTTCTGCTTCAGCCTCGCGACGTTCGGCGTGGACATGACGCTCAGTCCGAGCTGGGCCTTCTGCAACGATATCGGCGGCAGCCATTCCGGCGCCGTCTCAGGCTCCATGAATATGGTGGGCAATATCGGAGCGGCGTTGAGCGCGATCATGTTTCCGTTCCTGCAGAACACGGAAACGGGAAGCGCAAACACGTTCTTCTTTGTCGCGGCGGGCCTGAACTTTGTGGCCATCGTCACGTGGTGCTTCATGAATCCGAACCGCATCTCGGACCGGAAACTCTCGCCCGCGGCCATCCGAAGGCGGTTCA
>CBFDDG010000315.1:0-5916 GCA_965603505.1 uncultured Phycisphaerae bacterium
AGTCAATAATGACTCATCCATAATCAATTCAGAGGGCCTCCCGCCTGCTCTCCGGCTTATCGCTTATCACCTATCACCTATCACTTATCACTTTTTTCCCCTTGCCCGCTCCGCCCTGACTGCTATCATACTACCAAGCAGGGATTTCTCGTCGTCGTCGGGAGCCGGCCGGTCCGAAATCCCAGGCTCGAGACCCGAGACAGATTTGAAACGCGGATGATCCAAGCGACCAACAGCCTGTCAGCCGCGATTCTTGTTGAAGACGCGACTTTCGGCGCGGAAGAATCGTGATTGGGAAAGGTCGAAATGAGTGAGATGGCCCGGAATCGCCAGAGCCGAGAGACAAACGAGTAAAAAATGGGTGACTGTCCCGAATGGCGGTTCCTTAGGGGATTGATGAGTAGAAACGTCCCGCAGGGACAAGAGGACGCGTATGGATTGGAAGGTGGGGTCTTATGTGGGCACCCTGACGGGGTCAGTGTGTTATGAGGAAACCATATATATAGTCATCCAGGATAATCAATATGAATATGCTCTGGTCGCCATCCCAATCACCGGCTGCAAAAGACATTTGTGCACATCTGTCTGACAAAGAGCGAAGGACAGCAATGCTTCTTGCCGGCATGGGTGGGCTCTGGATTGCAGGATGTTTTAGTCTGATACTCTTTCTGATAATCTCCCAGAGGAGCAGCATCCTACGGGGTGTAGTGCCGTTCTTATGTGTTGCATTTGTCTTGGGATTTGGCAGGATTATCAGGAAACAGAAGACATTTCTCTTAAATACCACGTATGCGAGAGACAAGGAGTATACAGGGGATCAAATATGAATTGGATAACATCCGGCTTCAGTGGGACACCGCTGTCGCGTCGCTCCTGAGCCGGTACGTTGGATAAACTGCGGTGTCAACCGTCGCATGAATCTGATGCACGGTGAGAGGGAGGGCGGGGTCGGGCAGAAGGTGTGCACAGCACACCCTACGAGTTCGCGCGGAGAATCCAAGTCCTGGTTTGCAGGGATCATTCGCCGACGATCTCATTCTTGATCTGGTTCAGGAGGTTGATGGCTTCGAGGGGGGTGAGGCGGTTGATGTCGGTGGTGGCGAGCTTGTCGAGGACGGACTTGTGTTTTTGCACGAACAGGGCGTCGCGGTCGGGCTCTTTGGTCTTGTGCCGGGCGAGGTGCTCGCCGGTAGCCTCTTTGGCGAAGGCGGATTCGAGCTCTTCGAGGATCTCGCCGGAGCGGTCGAGGATGGATTTGGGGATGCCGGCTAACTTGGCGACGTGGACGCCGTAGCTTTTGTCCGTGCCGCCCGGCAGGATGCGGTGCAGGAAGACGACCTCGTCCATCCACTCCCGGACGGCGACGTTGTAGTTGCGGATGTTCCCGAACAACTCGGCCAGCTCGGTCAGCTCGTGGTAGTGGGTGGCGAACAGCGTGCGGCACTTCAAGCCGGTGGCGATGTGCTCGGTGATGGCCCAGGCCAGGGCCAGGCCGTCGTAGGTGCTCGTGCCCCGGCCGACCTCATCGAGGATCACCAGAGACCTGGCCGTGGCGTTGTTGATGATATTGGCCGTCTCGGTCATCTCGACCATGAACGTGGACTGGCCGCGAACCAGCTCATCCGAGGCCCCGACGCGGGTGAAGATGCGGTCCACGAGGCCGATCTCGGCTTCCTGGGCCGGGATGAACGAGCCGGCCTGCGCCATCAGCACCAGCAGGGCCACCTGGCGAATGTAGGTGCTCTTGCCGCTCATGTTCGGGCCCGTGATCAGCGCGATGTCACCGGCCCCGTCGCCCAGCCCGACGTCGTTGGCCACGAACTCGGCCCCGAGCATGTCGCCCAGGACCGGGTGTTTGCCCTCGCGAATGACGAGCCGCCCGTCGTCGGTGATTTTCGGCCGATGATAGTTCCGCCGGGCGGCGACATAGGCAAAGCCGGCCAAGCAATCGCATTGCGCGACGGTATCCGCAAGCTGCTGCAAGCGAGGGACGTACTTGGCTGCTTCCCGGCGGAGGTCCTCGAACAATCGCTGCTCCAGCTCCAGGGCCCTCTCCTCGGCGGTGAGCACCTCGTTCTCGTACGTCTTGAGCTCTTCGGTGATGTATCGCTCGGCGTTCTTGATGGTCTGCTTGCGGACGTAATTGCCCGGGACCTTGCCGGCGGACGCGTGCGTGATTTCGATGTAGTAGCCAAACACCTTGTTGTAGCCGACCTTCAGGTTGGCAATGCCGCTGCGCTGGGCCTCTTGCTTCTGGTAGTTGCGGAGCCAGCTCTGGCCGTCCCTGGAGATTGAGCGAAGCCGGTCGAGCTCCTGGGAGAACGCGCCTCGGATGACGCCGCCGTCGCGCAGATGGGTGGGACAATCCGGCTCGATCGCCGAGTCCAACAGATCGGCCAGCTCATCCATGCTGTCACACTGGCCCGCCAGATGCGTGAGCAAATCGGCCTGCATCTCACCGAGCGACTGACGAAGCTTCGGCACCTGGCGCAGGGTGCGGGCCAGGCCGAGGAAGTCGCGCGGGCTCGCGCGGAATGTGCTGATGCGGGCGGCGATCCGCTCGGTATCGGCGACGCCGGAGAGCAACTCGCGGATTTGCGCCAGCGTTTGCGCGTCTTCTCTCAACTCCTGGACGGCGTCCTGTCGCGACTCAATGGCGGCCACTTCGCACAGCGGCATGCACAGCCAGTTGCGGAACATCCGGCCGCCCATCCCCGTCAGCGTCTCGTCCAGGCAGGCCAGCAGCGCGCCTCGGGAACTCTCGGCGCGAATCGTCTGCAGGATCTCCAGGCTTCGCAGCGAGACCGGATCGATCTGGAGGAAATCTCTGCGGCTGATGCGATGCAGGCTCTGAATATGCCCGAGCGTGGTCTTCTGGGTCTCGCTGAGATACTCGATGATGGCGCCGGCCGGCGGAATGAGGTCCTCGTCGGTCTCGCCGATGCCGAATCCTTCGAGCGTGGCGGTGCCGAAGTGCTTGAGCAGGCGCTGCCTGGCCTGATACGGATCGAAGTACCAGCTCGGGCGCTCCGTGACGATCGCACGAGTCAGCCGGCCGATGTCGTTGGCCAGCCTGCGCGTTTCCACTTCGAACAGCTCGCCGCGCCGGTCGGCGAGAAGACACTCGGCCGGAGTGAGCCGCTGCAACTCATCGAGAAGCTCCCTCTCCGGCACGCGCTGGACGAAAAAATGCCCCGTCGAGATATCGACCCAGCTCAGGGCCGCGTAGCCTTTCACGTCGAGGTCGATGGCGCATAGGAAGTTGTCCTTCTTGTCTTCGAGGAGCATGTCGTCGGTGAGCGTGCCGGGCGTCACGATGCGCACGACGTCGCGTTTGACCACCCCCTTGGCCGTCTTGGGGTCCTCGACCTGCTCGCATACCGCCACCCGAAAGCCGGCCTGGAGCATCTTCTTGAGATAGCCGTCAATCGCGTGATACGGCACGCCGGCCAGCGGAACGGGATTGGCGCTGCCCTTGTCCCGGCTGGTCAGCGTCAGGCCCAGCACGCGCGAACAGGTCTTGGCATCCTCGTAGAACGTCTCATAGAAATCGCCCATGCGGAAGAACAGGATGCAGTCCGGGTGCTTCTGCTTGAAGTGGTGAAACTGCCGCATCGCCGGGCTCAGATTTTCCATAGGTCGCGTCATACAATCCGATTATACAGACTTCAGCCGTTTTGACAATCGAGTTGGATGCACCTGGGCGAGCTGCCGTCTACGATACATCTGCGCCAGGGCCTCCGCAGGTCATCGCGAGCCAACCAACGGCTGGCGTGGCAATCTGGGGCCTCGAACGGTCAGAGATTGCTTCGTCGCTCCGCTCCTCGCAATGACATTCGCACCAGGACTCCGGAAAGCACGTCGGCCTGATTGTCACGATGATACGGCGGCGATCCAGCCGCCGGGAATGACATCGCCTCTCAGGAAGACCGTCCCGCTCGCCGCGAACGTGCCATCGAATGTCATTGCGAGCGAAGCGAAGCAATCTACACGCTCACTCAGCGGCCAAGTCCCGCCATCCCGGGTTGACGGCCCCGATCAGTTGGATCTTCCGTGTACGTGGTCCGGCCTTGATTCTCTTCTCGGCGGCAATGGCATCGGTAATCCGGCCAAACTCTTCATAGAACACCAACTTGGTGATTCGGTGCCTGCTCGTGAACTTCGAGCCCAGTCCAGCCTTATGCTGAGCGACCCTCCTGCGCAAGTCATTCGTGACACCGGTATACAACACGGTGTTGCCGCTGTTCGTCATTATGTACACCCAGTGGCTGCGCATAGCCTGTATCGATCGATTGAGATTGCTTCGTCGCTTTGCTCCTCGCAATGACATAAACACGCCCGCGATGTCATCGCAAGCAAGGTGTAGCCGAGCGCGGCAATCTCGCGGTTGCATCGTCCCGTGGAGCGCTGCGACAACGCCAATTATACAGGAATCGGGCCTTCCAACAACTCCGTTACGATGGAGGCCGCTTCGCTCCTGGACCTGGCGTGCTGGAGCGCTCCGACCAGGCGTCTCTGACGCTCCGTGAAAGCAACAACGCAATCAAGCGGAAGCTCCGTTACGTTACATGCTCGGTGAACGGCGCGAATCAGATCCTCAATCCCGGTGCCCAGCTTGGCGCTGATGGGGACTGTCCGGCCCAACTGCTGCGGCAGACATGCGGGGTCGAATTGCGGCGGCAAATCGGATTTGTTGAGAACCGTGACGATTCTCCTGCCGGCCAGTACGTGCGTGAGTTCATCGCCGAGCTGCTCGCTTGGCTGGCTGAGGTCCAGGACCAGCAGGATCAGGTCGGCGCGCTCGAGAATCTCAATGCTCTTGCGTTGGGCCGTCCAGTCGATCTCGCCGGCGGCGAGCTCGGAATCGAGGCCGGCGGTGTCGATGAGAGTGACGGCCAGCGACGGAATGTGAATCTCGGCCGACACCCAATCGCGCGTGGTGCCCTTGATGTCGGTGACAATGGCCTTCTCTCGGCCCGCCAAGGCATTCAACAGCGTGCTCTTGCCCGTATTCGCTGGGCCGATCAGGACGATGGTGCAGCCGGAGACGATCAGTCGAGCGGCCTCGCTGTCGCGCAGAACCTGCGCCGCCTCGGCGGCAATCTGTTCCAAGGACAGCGCATCAAGCTGCTCTCGCCATTGCCTGGCTTTCTCGAATAGACCTGCCTTCACCTGGTTGGAGAGGATCGCGGCCCCCTCGATGGTCTTGACCGTGGCCAAGGCCAGCTTCGCCTCGACGCCGATGGAGTCTCCAGGGCCCCGGCCCATCAGCATTCGGGCCAGCATCTGCTCGGCCGATACCGGCGCCACTCCGTGACGTCGCAGCAGTCTCATGATCCGCTCGACAATGAGCGGGTTGCCGTGACAATGGATGGCGAAGGTATTGGGGCCTTCGCAGCCAATGGTCACCTGGTCGATAGATTCTTCTCCATCGACGATGTGGCCGAGCAGAATACGACTGCTTGTCAGATCGCATGGTTTACCCTCCGCACGGCGGAAGATCGTTCTCACGACCGCCTGTGCCGAGTCGCCGAAGAGTTGGATCGTGGCGATGGCCCCCGCACCGGAACCGGTCATGACGGCGGCGAAGACGGACATGGCTTACACCAGCTCGCTCTTTTCTTCGATGTACTTCCTGTACGCCAGGACAATGCCCTTGACGACCAGATGCGGGACATAATTGTCCACGAAGGGGCAGTCGTCCTTGATGGTCTCGGCGCCGGCGCCGGTGATGATCGTCTGGGGCCATCGGCCGATCTGCTCGGCGTAGCGTCGGACGATCTCCTCCATCGCCCCGATGATCGAGTAGTACAAGCCGCAGTTGATGGCGTCGGCCGTGTTCTTGCCGTAAGGCCCGCTCGGCTTATGGACCCTCACCTTGGGCAACTGAGCGGTATTGTCCTTCAATGCCTGGGC
>CBFDDG010000316.1:0-5915 GCA_965603505.1 uncultured Phycisphaerae bacterium
CCCTGACGCTCTACATCCGGGGTCGTGCGGCCAACGGTCCCGACCGGCTCTATGTTGCTATCGAGGACAGCACCGGCGCGCTTGCGGTCGCGGCCCATCCCGACCCGGCCGTCTTCACCACGACCAAATGGATCGAGTGGAAGGTCCCGCTCGCTGAGTTCGTTACCGCCGGCGTGGACGTCACACGGGTCAAGAGGATGTACCTCGGCGCAGGCGACCGCGACGCTCCAACCCCGGCCGGTGCCGGCCTGATCTACATCGACGACATCCGCGTAACACGGTCAGACGCGCAAGCGACACCGTGACGCCGTGATCACCGATCCGCTCAAGCAAAGACGCAAGACCGGACCAACGAAAGCGGGTACACAGTAGCCGAGGGTGTAAGGGCGGTTTCCGCTTGTCACTTGTCGGTGACCCTCATATTGACTGTGAATAATTGGTGAAGGCGATGATTGGGATACGAACGGTATGTGTGCTCTCTGTGGCGGCCTTGTGCTGCGCTGTCTCGGCGGTCGAGGGGTTGGTGAGCTTTCCGGAGCCGTGGACATCACCTTATCGCGTGGACCCGAATCACCCGTTTCATCTGGTCAACGCCGAGGGAGAGCATCTGTTCCTGTTGAATAAGACGGCCTGGCTGTACTTCGGCTGCAAGAACCCGGAGGCGGTGCTCGATCGGGCCGTCGAGCAGGGCGTCAACGTGCTGCGCGTGAGCCTGGAGGGCCGCTATTACCGTGAGACGGTGGGGATCGATCTGTGGCCGTGGGGTGGGACTCGCGACAGCCCCGTCTGGTCGCAGTTCGATGACACGTACTGGGACGAGGTGGAGCGGCGGATTCACCTGGCCGGCGAGCGAGGCATCGGCTTCGACCTGACACTCTATTGCACCCTGCGGCCGGACTCCGATCAGATCGACTCCCAGCGCCCCTATTGGGCCCACACGCTTGAGCGGCTCGGCCAATACGCCAACGTTCTCACCTGGGAGATCGCAAACGAGTATCTCGGCAACGAGGCCTTCCAGCAGGCCGTGGCGGAGTACTTTCACGAGAACGACGTCTACGACCGCCCCGTTTGCACATCGGACGGCACGACCGACGATGCCGCATGGCCCGACCGGCCCTGGATCGATCTGGCGATCAATCACTCATGCACGTCTTCGAGCGAACGTCACGACCTGAAGGACTGGTACCTCGCCCTCGCGCGAAACACGCGGTCGCACGGCAAGCCCGCATGGTGCAACGAATCGGGCCGCGAGAGCCGCCACGGCAACAACGACGGCGTCCACCGCCGCAAGCAGGGCTGGCTCTGGTGTGCCGCCGGGTGCTACTGGACGTGGCATTCGTGGGACGGCTGCGAGGGGATCGACAAAGTGGACTACCTGGGCCCCGGCGCCGAGTTCCTAAAGCCGATGGCGGATTACTTCGCCGTCCTGCCCTTCTGGGAGCTGGACCCGAACTACACCGCGCTGACGATCGACCGGCCCGATCTCGTCTCGGCTGCGCTCGCCCATCCGGACCGCTCCCTGGCCGTCCTCTACGTGTGTACACACGCGACCGGCCAGACGGTAACGGCCGCGTCCATCCGGGTTCGCCTCCCGGACGGCAATTACCGGCTGACGTTCCAGAGCCCCGCGGACCTCGTCGTGCTCGGCACGCACGATTATCCTTCCGGCGGCCTCGGGCACATCGAGATCGTTGGCGTGCCGGACTTCACTGACGACTTCATCATCACGGCACAGAGAGTCAAGAGCTTCAAGCCCAGCAGAATCCCGGCAGCACAATAGGAATAGGAGATACAAAACACCAGATATAGAATATCACGTATCTAATGACAGTCAGCACAATCCCGAAACCGCGGGGCCGGCGAGCACATGAAGGATCTCGGCATCGCAACCGTCAACAGGGGCCCCACGGGCTTCCGCCGCGCCGGCGAGATCCTCGCTGCAGCCACGTAGATCGTCGCACCGTTCCCGCGCGTCACTCCTCATCCTCTTCGTCATCGATGCCCGGCGAATCCGGCGGGTGCCAGCGGCCGTGAACCAGATACAGGGTTTCCAGCAGCAGTTGCTCCGAGCCTTCCGTGACCTTGTCCATGTCGTCGGGATGATCCGCGAGGTCGAGCAGATTCTCACTGCTCAAAAAATCCGTCAGGAACATGATGGCGTCGACGCACTCCTCGAAGCTCATTCGGCGTCTGCGAGGCGAACCCTCGGCGTGCCCCGCGATGTGCGGCCCGTAGCGGCCGAACTGGGGCTCCCAACGCATCTCAACTTCCAGCTTGATATTCGGGTATTCCATCATGCATCTCCTCAAACACAACTCGCGATCATAACCAAATGCGAAGAATCTGTAAAGCCTCCGCGGCCCTGCCTCCAACGCTTGGCAGCCTTCCTGGTTTTGCGGCCGGTCCTGTCGGAACGGACGCCGCCAGAGGCAAATGCAGAGCAGCCTCGGTCCGCTGGCCCGTGGGCGTAAAGAGTTGAGCGTTGCCCCCCCGTCAGGCCGCGAGGGAACCGGAGGGCTCCGTTTCTGGTTGGATGGCTGTTCCGCTCGGCGGGATTCCGAAAGGTTGCACGTCGGATCAGGTGGGATTGGAGACCAGGAAAATGGGACAGGCTCGTAGACGGAAGTGTTGAGGTCGGCTAAACTATTGCAGTCTCGTGACAATCCCACGATGCGGGAACACCGCTTGTGAGATCAAATGGGCAATCTCCTGGAGTGCCCCCGAGAAGCATGAAGGATCGACGCGAGAACACGTGCGCGTCGAGCGATTAGTAGGGGAAACGATCGTGACGGAACGCGTAACCGACAATGTAGACAAGCGCCACAGCAGGCCAGACACGTGGTTGAATGACTGTGCGAGTAACGTCACATCGCAGTATGGGGAAGACGGCATCATCGCCAAGATCCTGGAGGTGATAGGCGAGACGGACCGCTGGTGCGTGGAGTTTGGCAGTTGGGACGGCAAGCACCTGAGCAATACGTACAACGTGGTCACCAACCAGGGCTATTCGGCGGTTTTGATCGAAGGCAATGCAGACCGGTTCGAAGATCTGCGCCGGACGTACAAGGACAATGACAGAGTGGTCCCCGTCAATGCTTATGTTGGTTTCGAACCGGCCGATGGGCTTGACGCCATCCTGAAGGACACATCGATCCCGGCCAACTTCGACCTGCTGTGCATCGACATCGACGGCAATGACTATCACGTCTGGGCGGCGGTGAAGGAGTACAGGCCGAAGGCCGTCGTCATTGAATTCAATCCCACGATTCCCGCCGTCGTTGAGTTTGTCCAGCCGCGAGACATGTCCGTCGGCCAGGGCAACAGCCTGCTGTCGATCGCCAAGCTTGCGAAGACGAAAGGCTACGAACTCGTGGCAACGACCTTGGCCAACGCGTTCTTCGTCGATGAGAAATACTTCCCCCTCTTCGAGATCCAAGACAATTCTCTTTCCGCTCTATGGACGGATCAGTCGCTTGTCACGCACCTGTTCTGCGGGTACGACGGGGCCCTCTTCATTAGAGGCTGCGGTAAACTGCCGTGGCAGCAGATACCGATCGAGGAGGCGAAGATGCAGGTGCTGCCTCCATGGGCCCGTGAGCGAGCGGGAGACCGCAACTTCCTCTGGCGAAAGCTGGGGAAGTACTATCGGCACCGCGTGAGACGGAAATAGCGGCTATGACACAGGGAGCGGCATGGGCTTCGCCGCACGCGGCTGCGATGATGATTCAATCCGGTTGTGGCGAACTTTCTTGGGGTCCGTCATCCTCGCACACGACGCGCAGACCGACGTTGAAGAGACGCTGCCAGGAAGGATACGCCAGGCGAAAGGCGCTGCGGCATCGCTCGGGCCGGTCGAAAAACGAGCCGCCCCGCACGACCTTCCGAGTTTCCGTCGTGAGATCGTTTTGACCATCGGCATTATCTTCGGCGTAGGGTGCGTAGGTTGTGCGAGTCCATTCGGCGGCATTTCCGTGCATGTCATAAAGGCCCCAAGCGTTCGGGTGGAACGTGCCCACGGGAGCGGTCACGACAAATCCGTCGTCGAACCGCCGGTCGCTGAGCGCGGAGCCTTCGAGGACAACGTGTTCGAGTCCGCCGGTGAGCCCCACGTACTTCCCTTTCGCCGGGTCGCCGAACGACCGGTCGCCGACATTCGCCCACGGAGAGAAATCGTCATCCAGGTCGCCATACGAGAGGCACGTCCGGCTTCCGGCTCGGCAGGCATATTCCCACTGCGCCTCGGTGGGCAGGCTGAAGTGGAGGCCCGTGCGCCGCGAGAGCCACCGGCAGAACGCCCTCGCCTGATGCCATGAGACTCGCACGGCCGGCCGGCTCGGGCCGTTGAGCGGCAGGCCCTGGTCATCGCTGCGCGCATGCCGTTTCTGGTAGTAGCGGCAGTCATGGTCCGGATCGAACAGTCGGAACTGCTCGTTGGTCACTTCGTACGCTCCCATCCAGAACGGCTCGTCCGCCTCGGCCCGTATCAGCGGCTGCTCATCCGGCTCACCTTCCAAGTCCCCCATCACGAACTCGCCCGCCGGGATGCGGACAAGTTTCAGCACCACGCCATCGGCAAGCTCGACGGTCCTCTCGGCCAACTCTCCGAATGCTGCACCTTGCGTTTGTGCCGCTTTCATCGGTTCGCATTCAGTCAACGATGCCGGTGCCACAGGTGTTTCATCATATGGCGGCCGGTTGGGGATAAGCTCAGGGTCGGCCATCGGGCCCCCATAGGCCCGGCGCAGCTCCATGCGACGCGCGTGCGCGCCGTCGGGAATTGGGTAGACCTCGCCCCACGTCCCGTGGCACGGTGCATTCAAGTCGATCCAAGTCACGAGCCGGTCCCATGCTTCGGCATCGAGCCGGACACCATGATGGCCCTTGCGAAGCATCTGCACGAGTTCGCCGGTATCCGCGTGGTATTCGCCCGGCACGAGCATGCTCACATCGTCTTCGATGCTGACGCGGCGTATGTACGGAACGAGCGAGTCGTAGGCAGGTGTGAATTTCACCATTCCGCCGGTGTCCCTCGCCATATGCGGATGCAAGCGGTCGACGCCGAGTTTGGACAGCCGTTTCCCCTTGTAGTCGACGACCTGCTCCTCCGGGCGCAGGTCCGGCCGCCCGGCCCGGCCGTCGTGACAACTCGTGCAATACTTATTCAGCACGGGCTGGACCTCGCGGGCGAAATCGAAGCCGCGCGCCGGGCCGTACCACGGATCGAGCCGCCGAGCGCTGCGCGTGGCGGCCAATGCCAATTGCGATGGCGCAACATCGGCGGGCGTCTCGTGACAGCCGACGCACGAGAGTGTCTCGCCCGGCATGACGGTGAACCAGCTTCGCATCAGTTGCACCGCCTTGCCCTCGTCGTCCAGCGTCTGCACGGCAACCGGGGTATTGGCGGGCACACGGAACATCGCCGAGCCGTCCTCTTCCAGCGGAACGGTGCCCAGGATTCGCATCACCTCCCACGGCCCGCCGTAGCCGATCTTATCCGGCCCAGCCAGGCCCGGATAGCCGAAGTGATACGCGATCACGCGCAGGCTCTTGATGGTTCCGCGCGGCACACCCGCCAGGCCGGGACCGGAGTACACATTGTGCAGGTAGACCACGCCGTCTTTGCGCGTGAGGTCCGCCTTGGCCGCAATCACGGGCGGCCTGGGCCTCTCCACGATCGGGACCGGCTCAAGCAGCGCGTAGCCGGGCTCTTCACGGATCAGCAGCAGATTGTCGAACGCGTCGGCAAGGTAGATCCCCCAATTCGATTTCGCGTCGGGCCGGCAGGCGACGAGGAAGTACTTCTCGCTCAACGGATACGGGTGCAGGAATTTTGGCCAATCCCTATCCACAAGATTGTCGCGGACCGCCGGGCGGATCGGCTCATCCCGGCCGGAGATTCGTTTGACCAGACCATC
>CBFDDG010000317.1:0-5883 GCA_965603505.1 uncultured Phycisphaerae bacterium
CGGTTGGCCATGAAGCGGGCCGTCTCAATCAAGGCGTCTTTGGCTTCGCCCGGCGGCAGGCTCTCCAATGCCTCGGCCGCTTTCGCCACGTAGCTCTCGGCCTGCCGGTGTGCGTACCGCAGACTGCCGTGCCGCACGAGCATTTCTGCGAGCTCCTGGCTCGACGCGTCCCGTGATTCAAGCAGCGCGTATACCTCCGCCTCGCGCGACGGCCCCACCGTCCGAAGAAGATGAATCACCGCGAGCGTGAGCTTGTCCTTCGCAAGGTCGTTCCGGTTCGTCTTGCCCGTCAGGCCCTCGTCGCCGGCGATATCGAGCAGATCATCCGTAATCTGAAAGGCAATGCCGGCCCAAAGACCGAAGCGAGACAGGGCCTCAATCTGATCTTCGCCCGCCTGCGCCAGCAGGGCCCCCAGCCGACAGCAGCCGCTGAAGAACACGGCGCTCTTGTCCGTGATGATGTCGATATACTCGGCCTCGCTGAGCCGCCAGTTGCTCTTCTGGATCACCTGTCGCAATTCGCCCTCGCAGACGCGCACGGCGGTCTGGCCAACGATCCGGGCCGAAGGGGCCTCAAGGTCGGCCGCCATTCGGAAGACCTGACTGAGCACGAGATCGCCCAGCAGGACGGCGGATTCGTTGCCCCAGAGACAGTTGACGGTAGGAACCCCTCGCCTCTTGTGGCCTTCATCGATGACGTCATCATGAAGCAGGGTGGCGTCGTGGATCATCTCCACAATGGCCGCGACCCGGATGTGCTGGTCCGTCAGGGGCCCGAAGCATTTGCCGGCGAGCAGCACCATGCCCGGCCGGAGCATCTTGCCGCTGCGGGCGATGAGGTGGTCCAGTAAAGGCGACAGCTCGCCCACGGCGTGGCCCGTCAGCGACCGGCGGATCAAATCATGGACCTGGCTCAACTCCGAATCGATCAGCCGGAAGGATGGAATCTCGCTCCAGGGTGCGTTCTCTGGTACATGCATGGTAACCGGCTGTTCCATAGATCAGCGTGCGAACAACGGGCGTCGTCGCGAAAGGTCGGTGGCTACCGATCCATCGCGCGGGCGTACGCATAGAATTTCTCTCTGAGCAATCTCGTAATGGGCCCCGGCTTACCGTCCCCGATCTTTCTTCCGTCGATCTCGACCACCCCGATCACTTCCGCCGCCGTGCCGGTCAGGAAGAACTCGTCGCACACGTACAGGTCGTGCCGGGTCAGGTTCTTTTCGATGATCTCCAGGCCCTCCTGCCCGGCCAATCGGATGACCACGGCACGCGTGATGCCCCCCAGGCTGCCCGCCTCGACCGGCGGCGCGTAGATGATATTGTCCTTGACGACGAAAACATTGTCCCCGGTCGCCTCCGCGACGTACCCTTCATGGTTGTACATGATCGCTTCGGGCACCCGGCTGTCCAGGGCCTCGATCTTGGCGAGGATATTGTTCAAGTAGTTGAGGCTCTTGACCTGGGGCGGAAGGGCCAGTGGGTGATTCCGGACGGTCGTGGCGCTGATGACCTTCATCCCCGTCTCATAGAGCTCGTCAGGATAGAGCTGGATGGTCGCGGCAATGATGAATACGCAGGCGTTCCTGCAGTCAAACGGATTGAGGCCGAGCGTACCGGCGCCCCGCGTGACCACGAGCCGGATGTAGCCGTCCACCACGCCGTTCGCCTTGACCGTCGTCTCGACCGCGCTGATCATCTCCTCCCGGGTCATCGGGATGGGCAGACGGATCGCGAGAGCGGATTCGAAGAGCCGCTTAAGGTGCGCGTCGAACTCGAACACCTTGCCGCCGTAAACCCGGATTCCTTCGAAAACCCCGTCTCCGTAGAGCAAGCCGTGGTCGAAAACCGAAACCTTGGCGTCGGCTTCATCCACCAGAGCCGTGTCCAGCCAGATCTTCAATGCCATAGGAAAACCTCATATCTGCAATCAACGCCACGCCCCAATGCGGGCCCCGTTACGTCTTTGCCCTGCCGTCGGCCAGGGTCACGACCCGCTGGGCTCTGCGGGCGATTCGATCATCGTGCGTTACCATTACAATCGTCTGTCCGGCTTTGTTCAGCTTCTCAAAGACGGCCAAAATACCATTTCCGGTCGCCGAGTCAAGGTTTCCGGTCGGCTCATCCGCGAGGAGCAGGCGGGGCTGATTCATCAGCGCCCTGCCGATGGCCACCCTCTGGCGCTCGCCGCCGGATAATTGATACGGCTTATGGCAGGCGCGTTCGCGCAGGCTCAACTGATCCATCAGCTCCTCGGCCCTGAGCCGGACCTTCCGGCGACTCGTCAGCCAGCCGACGATGCTCTGCGACACCATAGCCGGCAGAAAGATATTCTCAAGCACACTTAGTTCGTCCAGCAGATGGTAAAACTGAAACACGAAACCGACCATTTCGTTGCGGTACCGGTTCAGCTCACGGGCCCCGACGCGATTCAAGTCGCGTCCGTCGTACCGAACGATGCCTTTATCGGGCTTGTCCAGGCCGCCGAGAACGTGCAGCAGCGTGCTCTTGCCGCTTCCGGAGGCCCCGATGATGGCGATAAAGTCCCCTTCCTGAACGGCGAAATTGACGCCCTTGAGGACATTGACCCGGGTCGCCCCCATTCGATAGGACTTGTGGACGTTTTCGGCTTTCAGGATCACGTGTGGCTCACTCATCGGTCATTCGTTCGATGGCGTCGGCCCCCGCCGGCCGATCCCATCGACCCGGGGCGCCGCGCGACAGCACAGTTCATACAGGAACTCGGCACGGGCGTCAATCATCATGTCCGAAGGGCGTGGAGGGTTTCCACCGGCCTGAGCCGAGCGGCTAAGTAGCCCGGGATCAGCGCCCCGACCAGGCAGGAGGCAATCGCACAGAAAACGATGACGGCCAGCACCTTGAACTCCAGACGGTGGGGAATGTCGCCGATGACGTAGATCGAGCGGTCCCACAGTTGAAAGCCAAAACGCTCGAAGAGCCACTGCTCGATCCCGTTGATTTTCGCCAGAAACAGCCAGCCGAGATGGGCACCGATGCAAGAGCCCAAGAGGCCTATGGCAAACGCAAATCCGGAGAATAGCGAGAGAATGCCCAATTGGGACGCCCCCACGCTCTTGAGCACACCGATATCCTTTCTCTTGTGGCTGATGATCATGTAGAAGACGACGAACACGATGAAGACGGTCGTAATCCCGACCAGAACAAACATGAGACTGAGCAGGACCTGCTCCTTCTCCATCGGGGCAATATAGGCCCGGCGGTAGCCTTTCCAGTCCTGGACGGTCACCGTATCGAGCAGGAAGCTGTCCGGCGCGTCGGCCTTCGCCTGCTTGAACTGCCGCCAGAGCTCCGCGACGCGGGCCGTGCCCTTCTCCACCCCCACGCCCGGCCGAAACGCGACGTGAATGACATTGACCCGCTTCTCCGTCCCGCCCATGCACAGCCGTTGGGCCTCCTCCAGCGGGATGTAGACCAGAGAGCCATCCACCCGCGCGATTCCCGAACGCGAGTTGTCGCTGTAGAAGAACTTCTGACTGTTGACGAGACCGGCCCCCGCTCGCGCCGGCGCGCCCCGGGCGTTCAGAGGAAAGCACGTCAGAGTCACCGACAGTTGCGGAGGCCGGGCGCCGTAGCTGTATTGTCCCTGCGCGTTTCGCAACAGGAACAGGTCGATGCCCCAGACACACCCTGAAGCGTTCGGATCATAGATCGGGACAAAGGCCTTATCCGGCTCGTCGGTGCGGAAGTGCAGGGTCTGCCCGAAATTCGTGGTCCGGCCGTGCAACACCGGGTCCAGGCCCATGATCTCGACGCCCCGCTTGACGTCATAATCCGCAAGGTGAAGGAACGCATAATTCTTGACCACCGGCGAGACGCCCACCACCAGCCCGCTCTCTTCCAGGATCGCCATGAACTCCTCGTAGTGGGGAAATCCCACGAGCGACTTGGTCCCGACGACACAATCTCCCACGAAGGCGTGGTTCTTCTCCTTGAACTCCTGCACGAGGCCGGTCATCACCGTCATAACGACCACGACGATAAAGACGCACAACGCGACGACCGTGAACGCCAGCCAGCTTATCCGCCTGCGTATCAGATACCGCATCGGCAAGACAATCTTGTACGGCAAACACGGATTGTCTTCCTGCACGAAGGTCGCTCGTACTCTTGCCGACCTCTTGAAATATGGAATCCAGATGGCTGCCGCGATCCCTGCCGCCAGCAGACCGGAGACACGTAATGAGACCACCAGAGCCAAGACATTGTCAGCGCCGAAGAGCGCCAGCCTGAGAGCAAAGAGGTACAGCGACGCAGCAAATGCAAAGACAAGGAGGCGAATGTACGTGCGCGGCGCACTCTGGCGTTTTCCGAAGAAACGCACGGCAGCGATAACGAGGTACAACTGGAGGGCGATTCCAATGGCGAGGGCCGGGAAGGCGTAGGCACCATAACCCTGGGCCACGTTCTCACCGAGGGCCGTGAGACCCCGGAGCACAGGGATCAGGAAGGGGATTCCAACGGCGGCAAGGATCGGTATCTCACCAAGGGCCGCGAGACCGTGGAGCACACCGATTGTGCAGGCATAAGTGCCACGCTCGGGCGTTATGTTCTCACCGAACGACACGAGAAGACGGATTACACCAACGGCATTGAGCGCAAGAGAAGCGAGCAGCCCGATAGCCGGCACAATCAGCCACCCGCGCAGGCCGGCCGGTGGCGGGCCCGCCCGATCCTTCGCCGTCATCTGGCGCAGGCCTGTGCCATCATGGCTGCCTGTTCTATTCATATCTCAGGATCTCCACCGGTCGTGTCCGTGCGGCCACCGCCGCCGGCAGCAGGGCGCCCAGTGTGGCCGCGACGACCGCCAGTCCCACGATGGGCAGCGCGAACGCCCAATCGACCTCATTGGGGATCTTGTCGAACATGTACACGCTGCTCATCCAGAGCTTGAACCCGAACAGAATGCGAATCCACTCCTCAATGTGATTGATGTTCCGGGTGATCACATATCCGAGGACCGCACCGATTCCCGAGCCGACGACGCCGACCGTCGCCCCAAAGCCCAGGAACAGCCACATGACCGAGACGCTCGTCGCCCCACAACTCTTCAGGATGGCCACGTCCCGCTGCTTGAGCCGGACCATCATATAGAAGATGCAGAAGAACAGCACGACCACGCTGAAGCTGATCACGCCGAAGACCAGCAGCAGAACACCCATTTGTTTTCGAATCGCGGCCACATACTGGCTCTGCAGCTCTCGGGCCGTATCGATCGTCGTCATGGCGATCAGGTACGAACTCCAGTCGAGTTCCTGCTCCGCGAACACACCCCACAACCCGCGGATCTCGGCCTCCGCCAAGTCCGGATCAACGCCCGGCTTCAACTTGATGTTGATGCTCGTCGCCAGCGTGCCTTCTTCCTCCGGATACAGCTCCTTCTGGAGAACCTCGATGGGAAGATACACGAAGGCGCTGTCGAGATCATAGACGCCCGTGAAAACGATGTCGGCGATGTAGAACGGAATGAACCTTCTCTTGGGAACGTTCCGGCCGTCTTCCGCACTCTCAACGGTCCCGGTCGTCGCAAAGATCCGCTCGCCGATCGTCTCCTTGAGAATCGTCTCCCGATCGTATTGGTCCGTCTCCTCGTCGGGATCGGCCACGACGCCGATTCCAACGAATCCGCCCGTCTCGCCGGGCGTCCCGGGGACATCGAAGGACGGCTCGCCTGCAATCGTTCCCTGGCGCAAGAGGGCCTGCTTGAAGCCCATGACGCGTGTCCTTCGCTCCGGCTGAATCCCCAAGATCCGCACGGGCAGGACGTTGCCCTTGCCCACGTTCACCAGTCCATCGGAGGACAGCGTGGCGGTCGCAGTCTCGACGACGCCGCTCTGCTCCAAC
>CBFDDG010000318.1:0-5876 GCA_965603505.1 uncultured Phycisphaerae bacterium
CTTTCCGCTCGTACGCCACTCTGCCGTTGACCAGGACGACATCCACCGGCGTGGTGACATCCAGCAGAGTCCCCCGCTTGATCACGATGTCGGCGTCCTTGCCCGCTTCCAGCGAGCCGACCCGGTCGTCAATCCCGAGCGCCCGGGCCGAGTTGATCGTGATTGCCTGCATCGCCACGATCTCATCCAGACCAAGCCTCGCCGACATGGCGGCCTGGAAGGCGAGGTCCTCCTGCGAGAGCCCGCCCCACCCGACCGCGTCCGTGTTGATGGAGAGGTTCCGGACGCCACCTTCACGGTATCGCGCGCCCATGCCGTAGAATCGGTTCTCCCGCGCGCTATGCCGTCGGATACCCTCCGGCATGTAGAAATCAAAAAGACGCGGGCCAATGTTGATGTGGACATTCTCTCGCGTCGCGACTTTGTCGGCGACAAGATGGCCGCTGTAGGCAGTATGCGTCGGAATGGTCTTGAGGCCGTATTCGTCGCAGAGAATGCGCGAGGTCTGCATGACGCCCCAGGCGTCGTACGTATGCACAATCGTGGGGATCGCCCCGTCGAAGACCTTCCGCATATTCTCCAACTCTGGTCTGCGTTCGGGCATCTCTGCGCTCTTGCCCTGTTCCCAGGCCGCCCAGACGTCGGCATATTCTTTGGCCTGCCTGAGAATGTACCTCATCATCCAGGACATGCCCATGCGAGTCCAGCCCAGGTCCCCGCCGCCTCGCTCAGGGTTGTATGCCTGGGTCATCTTCATCGCGCCCAGCTCTCGAACGATCATCTCTTCAGGGGCCGAGCCGTCCGTCTTGATGATGACGGTGAAGCCGCCCAGATTCGTGCCGCTGCCGGGCATTGTATGAACGGTTGTCACACCACCGGTAAGGGCTTTCTCCAGAGTGATGTGCTCCGGGTCCACGCAATGGGCAATCCGCAGTTCCGGATTGAGCGGCACGACCATATCATTGAATCCGCCCTCGACACCGATATGCGTGTGGGCCTCGACGATGCCGGGCATGACCCATCGGTCGGATGCATCAATCGCACGATAGCCTTTCGGCACATCGATATCCTTGGCGCGACCGATGGCTTCGATTTTGCCTTCACTGATCAGAATAACGCCGTGGTTGATGACCTGGATGTCCGCCCGGTCCTCGGCGCAGGACGCCATCGTGAGGATCTTGCCGGCCCGAATGGCGTACGTCACCGGCTCACCGCCTGCGCGGGTATCGCCCTGCGCTATGCACAGAACCAAAATGACCGACAGAATTCTCATCGTGTCCTGTCTATACAGCCGACGGCGCCCCCAGAGCGCTCGCCCGTTCACTTCGTGGAATCGAAGACCACCTTCCCGTTGACAATCACCTTCTCGACTTGAGTGGCCAGCTCAAGCGGCTCGCCGGAAAGGATGACCATGTCGGCATCCTTGCCCACATCCAGACTTCCGATCCGGTCGTCGACGTTAAGCATCTGCGCCGGATAGCTCGTAATCGCCCGAAACGCTTTGCTCCTGTCCATGCCGTACCTCACGGCATACGCAGCGTTCACGGGCAGATACTGCGTTCCCGAAGTCGCGCTCGCCTGGAACGCCACCCGCAGTCCGCTTTGAGCCAGAACAGCCGCATTGTTGATCGGCTTGCCTTTCTCGTACTGCAAGACCTCCGGACCGATGGCCACGTCGGCACGGTGGTCCTTCAACTCCTCCACGACCCGGAAGCTGTCATCGCCGCCGAGAATAATGACGTCGAGATTGTATTCGTCGCGGAAAACCTGCAGCGCATTTCGGATTTCATCGGCCCGACTCGCATGAACCATCGCCGGCATCTTGCGATCAAACAGGGCTCGGAGCGGCTCCAGATTGACGTCGCGGCCGGGACGCTTGGGCTCCTTGAGGTCCTCCTCCTTCTCCGCGCTGGCCTTGCGATGCTCGTATTCGCGATGCTCCCGCTCGTAGTTGTCCCACTTCTCGGCGTACTCCTTCGCGCGTTTCAGCAGGCTGCGGGCCTGCCACACGCGGGCCAGCCGCGAGTCGTCGCCAAGCATCGAGAATTTCACGGCGGCGTGTTCCTTGACAATCATCTCCTCGATGCCGTCGCCGGCCGTCTTGACCAGGGCGGCCGTGCCGCTCACCAGCCCACTCGTGGCCGGGGCCAACAGGACCGAAGTGATCCCGCACCGCATGGCCTGACGGAAGGCTTCATCGTTCGGGGCGACGGCGTAGGCGATGCTGACCGCGTTCAACCTGCCCGAGCTCGGCCCGGTCGTGGCGGAATTGCGATCCAGTGCGACAGGCTCGCTTTCCCAGTGCAGGCCGAGATGGGAATGGACATCGATCATGCCGGGGACCACGAAGCTGCTGCTTGCATCAACCACGGGTGTTCCCTCAGGCACCTCTTTCAGCGGCCCAACGTAGGTAATCTTCGAATCCCTGACGAGAATCAGGCCGTTGTCGATCTGCCCCTGACTTGCCGTGAGGATCTTTCCGGCCCGTACGGCGAGTGTGGGTCGCTGCGAAGATGGTTCCGCGCTTTCGGTCTGCCGCACGTAAACCGTCCGGCCGTTGACGAGGGTCCTATCCACCACTGAATCGATGCGAAACGGCCGGCCCGTCAGAATCACGAGGTCCGCATCTTTGCCCTTTTCAATGCTGCCGACCCGATCCGCAACGCCCAGAATCTCTGCGGGAACAATCGTGATGGCTCTGAGGGCCTGCTCGCTCGACAGGCCATGCCTGACCGCATAGCCGGCAACGAACTGCAGATCGGCAACCGCCTCATCCGTCGGCGCGGAAATGGCGAACTTGACACCGGCTCCGGCCAGGACAGCCGGATTCGCCGGATCGATTCGCCCCAGCATGATGTCACGCGTATAATCTCTCGGATCATGTCGCCCGGGCCGCACGACTCCACTGAGAATGACGGGCGCATCGCTGCCTTTGATCCAGTCGACGGCCTTGTAGGCTTCCGTCGCGCCTTCGATCATCAGGTCCAGGCCAAACTCTTTCGCCAACGATACGGCGTTGCCGATATCCCGAACGGTATGGCAGTTGACACGGACAGGGAGCCTGCGATGGAGCGCTTCGACCAGCACGCGCGTCTGCGGATCGATTTCTTCGGCATTGTTTCCGCTTTCCAGCCTGGCCTGGGTAAAAATCTTGTGGAGCACCGCCATCTGGGCCATTCGCGTAGTCGGGAGCTGCTTCTCCTCGGGCAGCAGCGGATTGTTCGGCTCCGGCGGCAAGGGCGGCTCGAAAATGGCGGGAGGATTCTTCGACAACTCGCCGAGAGTGATTCGCAGGGCCGCCGCATCATCGAGGCAGCGATCGGCAACCGACCGCCCGGCGAGCTTGACCACCGCTCCCAGTCCTCCGACAAGCCGCCTCTGACCGGGCGAAACGTATACCGTCGTAACACCGCCGGCAAGCAATTTCCGGTACTCACCGTAGAAGGGAAACGCGTCTTTTGCCTTGATGTCCGGCGTGACCGACCGTTCATCATCCGCCTGCCCAGCCAGTGTCGTGAAGGCATCGATGAGCCCCGGAATAACCACTTTGTCCGAAGCATCGACAATCTCCGCTCCCTCGGGGATCTCGACGCCCTGCCCGACTGCGTCAATTCTCCCGTTGCGAATCAGGATGACGCCGTCGGTGATCGGCTCGGCCGAGACGGGAACGATCGTGCCAGCCTTGATGGCGAGAACCGACTCTTCCTGCGCCACATCGGAGGCGGCCGCCACCACGCTCATGAACGCCACGGCAAAAGCCCCGACGGTCCGAAGGCACTTGTCATATCTTGCGCTTGCAGTCATGGTCTGTGTTCACCTTCATGTCCGCGGACTTCTCGCCACGGCGGTCTTTCAGTCCGTGTTCTGCTCTATGGATCCTTCCTGCTCCTCAGGCCCTTCGAGCAGTTTCTTGAGGCGCTGGTCCTTGTCCTTCTCATACACGACCTCGCCGGCAAGCATGACCTTGTCCACCCAGGTCTGTGCGTCGAGCGGATCGCCGGTCAGAAAGATCAGGTTCGCCTCCTTGCCCGTCTCGATGCTGCCGAACCGGTCGTCGATCCCGATGAATTGCGCCGGATAGAGAGTAATCGACTTGAGGGCCTCGGTCCGGCTCATGCCGTACTTCACCGCCGTGGCAGCCTGATACCACAGGTACCGCCGACCGTAACGTGACGTGTCCGTCTGAAATGCGAATTTGACCCCCGCCTCGTGGAAGATGATGGGGACCACCTTCATCTCTTCGGCATTCTGTTCCTCGTTCGTCTTCCAGACGATCAGCTCGGGATCGAGAACGACGGGCAGTTTCTTGCGGGCAATCAACGATGCAGCTTTGTAACAATCGGGGCTCAGGACCAGCACGGCCTTGAGCTTGTGAGTCTCGATGATTTCGAGCGCTTTGGGCACGTCGGCGGCCACGCCGCAATAGATGTACGCTGTTAGCTTGCCATCCAGCAAATCGATCATGGGCTGTTTGCGAGGGTCGATCTGCTCATCGAACGGCTTCTTTTCCTTCTCGGCCTCCTTCTTGCGCCGGTCGTACTCCTCCTGATAATCCTTCAACTCATCCATGTAGCGTCTGAATCGCTGCATGTGCCCCATCCGACTGGTGTTCCGCGTCGGCTCCAGCGAAATCTTCAGCCCGACGTACCGCTTGACGAGCATGTCCTCGACGGTCCGTCCGCGCGGGCTGACGACCGTGCCGGTGCCGCCTAACAGCGTGTTGTTGCCGGGAAGAACGAGCATCGCGGCGACCCCGTCCCGCAGCGAGTCCTCGAAGAAGGAACTCAGAGGATCGACCGAGTCAAACGTGGAGAGAAAAGGCACTTCGGGGACATTCTCGTTGGGCCGGTCCAGACCGTCGGAGGTATGCGCCAGCACAAACCCCGGCATCACGACTTGATCCTCCGCCTGCATGACGAACGCATCCCACGGGATTTCCACGTCCTTCCCCACGGCCTTGATGATTCCGTCTTCGATGAGGATGGTGCCGTCCTCGATATCGGCCCCGGTGATCGTGATAATCCTGCCCGCGTCAATCGCCACTTTCCTGCGGACGGGGCCGGCGTGACTGAGAGAAGCCGGAGCCATCAGGGCCGGCAGGATGAATACCAGTGCCATGGACGAACGGAATCTCATAACGTCTCTCCTTGTCATTCAGCTTCGTGAACGGTCCGGCCGTTCAGGATGACGCGCCGCACGCGCGAGGTGCCGGCCAGAGGCTCGCCACTCAGGATGAGGATATCGGCATCCTTTCCCACTTCGAAACTGCCCACGCGGTCGGCCAGACCGAGAACTTCGGCCGCCGTCAGGGTAATCGCTTTGAGCGCCTCGTCTGCCGGCATGCCGTGCCGGACCGCGAACATCGCGGCGGTCAACAGATTCGCCATCTCCGGCTCGGCCCCCGAAGCCAGGACCACTTTGACACCCGCCCGAGCGAGGATACCGGCGTTATTCCAGTTGAATTCCCGGCCCTCGTTGTATTGGTCGCGCGTGCGAGGATAGAAATAATATGGGCCCAGCACAACCGGGGCCTTCTTCTCGGCGATCAACTCGGCGACCTTGTAACCTTCGGTGCACTCGTCGAGAATGATGTGCAGGTCGTATTCATCGGCGATGCGGAACGCCGTCCGGATGTCGATGGCCCTGCGGACCGTCACGCGAAGGGGAAGCTCGCCCTCGGCTGCCGCCGTGAGCACGTCCATGGCCGCATCGGTCTGCTCGGGCGATTCTGCAGTGTACTGCTGCGCGTCGAAGAAGCTCTTGCGCAGCATCCAGGCGACCGCCATCCGCGTCGTCGGACGCCTATAGTAGAAGCTATCGGGGCGGTTCCGCCGCGGGATTCGGTTGCCCCAGGTGGACTCCGAACCCATGGTGAT
>CBFDDG010000319.1:0-5867 GCA_965603505.1 uncultured Phycisphaerae bacterium
AGCGTACACCACAAGCCCCTGCGTAGTCTCGCTTCCTCTCCCTCCGCACCGCAGGGGCTTTGCCTTTTATAGGACCGCCGCCCCCCAACAGCCCAAATCGGGAGAAAATGCGAAGACGGTTCGCTCGCCATGCGATAATATAATAGGTGGGAATCATCCGGGGATGATGCCAGCCGCTGGGAAGGGAAGGACATGGCAAAAGAGGCCGCAAACCACTCACAAGCCCAGGCGAACCAGAGCCAGTCGGAGCGGGAGAAAACCGCGGCCCGCACGATCACGAGCAGCCTGCTGCAGCACGCCGCCGGGATCGCGGAATCCTGCGGCGCGACGGCCCTGTTCGTCTATGTCGATGCGATGGACGAGGAGGCACGGGACCTCGACCTCGGGGTCAATGCGAGAGTCTTCTGCGTCACCAAGACCCCGGCGAAGGACAAGGAGCCCCATTTTCCAGGAGTCCAACGCCTCCGGGTTCCGAATGTGCCGCTGACGCGTATGGGACAGGTCAAGATCGCCGTCTTTCTGGCCCTTGCGCGGGGTTTGATCAAGCACGACGATCGAGTCGTCTTTCTCTCGGGTCTGGCCGCCGCCAAAACGCTCGATACGATCATCGTCACGGAGGTCGGGCGTGAGTATGAGATCTTCGCCTCTGGAGCGGAGCTGACGGCGACAATGCCGTCGATCCTCCCGGAAGTCATCGAGCGGGTCGTGGACATCGCGTCCGAGCTGGGCAGCGAGGGTCGTGAGGGCAGGGCGCTTGGGGCCATGTTCATCATCGGCGATACCGACCGCGTGCTTCCCCTGACCCGTCAGCTCGTGCTCAATCCGTTCAGGGGCTATCCGCCGAGCGAGCGGAATATCCTGGATTCCTCGCTCGAAGAGACCGTCAAGGAGCTGGCGACACTCGATGGAGCGTTCATCATCCGCAAGGACGGAACGATGGAAACCTGCGGCACGTATATCCGCACGGCCAGCCAGGAGGAGTTTGAACTGCCGAGGGGCCTGGGCGCCCGGCACCACGCGGCGGCGGCCATTACCGCGATCACCGATGCCATCGCCGTTACCGTGAGCGAATCCACCGGCTCCGTCACCATCTTCCGCCGAGGCCGGATCATCACCGAAATCCAGAAACCTCGCAGCACGGGCGAAAAACAGCGGATGCTCCGTTCTCATCCCCTCCAGAAGCCGAAAAGACACAACGCATCGTCGTAGCTCGGCCCGTTGCCTTCAAGGGTGATGTAGCGGATAATCTCGACCCTGACTGGTTGAGAGAGACCATCGAAGAGAATACACTGTCGCTTAACGCGCCCCGTGACGCTTGCCGTCGGGCAGCGCAGCCGTCCGGAATATCGATTGAACTGGCATGTACGCGAACTGAAGGAGCCGACAATGGCAAACAAGGTGCTGATGATTGATGATGATCCGGAATTCGTCGATGCGATATCGGACTTGCTCGATGCCAAGGGCTATGAGGTCCACACTGCCTTGAACGGCAGAGAGGGCGTCGAGAAGGCGAGGGCCGAGGATCCGGACATTATTCTTCTCGATGTCATGATGGCCACGAAGCACGAGGGTTTCGATATTGCCCGGGAGCTGCACGGGGATCAGACGCTCCAGGCCACCCCGATCATCATCTTGACCGGGATCCGTCAGGACATGAGCTTGCCGTTCGGGTTCGAGCCGGACGAGACCTGGCTACCGGTCAAGAAAGTGCTGGAAAAGCCCGTCAAGCCCGAGGTCCTGTTAGCGGCCATAGCCGAGAATATCAGGAAAGGTTGACCCTGTCCATGCACCCTCGATCACAGCGGTGGTCCTCACGACGTGCGGACTTCGTGCATCGTTCTCTCGGTCTCGTAGCTCTCCGGATCGAAGCCGGGACGCCGCGCGGGGGCCGTCGCCAACGGGCGACAGCGATGGATGATCGTGTGCACGAAACGGCCGACGTGAATCGCCAGGTACATGGCTCCGATTCCACACAATACGTCAGTAAGCAGATCAGACATTGCCGATTCCCGAAAACGCGGATTATCTTCTCTTTCAAGAAAGATACGGGCCGGAAGTTAGGGGGCGATTAGGGTTGCGTTAGAATCCCGTTAATTCTGTGTTAGAAGACGCGGGAAGGAGTGACGATGGCGAAGGCGACGATCCTTGTCGTGGACGACGAAGAGGATATCCGTGAGCTGGTCCAGTTGCATCTGAGCCGGGAGGGCTTCAAGGTGGTTCTGGCCGAGACGGGGGAGCAGGCCCTAAAGCTGGTTCAGACGCAGCCGCCCGGCTTGGTTGTGCTGGATCTCATGCTGCCCGGCGTGGACGGTCTTGAGGTCTGCAAGAGAATGAAGGCCGACCCCAGGACGCAGCAGGTCCCCATCGTCATGCTGACGGCCAAAGGCGAAGAGGCGGACATCGTCACGGGACTGGAGCTGGGTGCCGATGACTATATGACCAAGCCCTTCAGCGGAAAAGTCCTGGTCGCGCGGATCCGCAGGATTCTACGCCGACAACGGGAAGAGACCGGCCGTGAAGGGCTGGTGGAAATTCACGATCTGGTGATCGATCCGGCCCGGCACGAGGTCCTGATCGAGGGCAAGCCCATTGAGCTGACGCTGACGGAGTTCAACATTCTTCATACGCTGGCTGGCAGGCCGGGGCGGGTTTTCACCCGCTACCAGATTGTGGATGCCGTCCACGGCGAGGACTACCTGGTGACCGATCGGGCCATCGACGTGCAAATCGTCTCGCTACGAAAGAAATTGGGCCCGTGCGCGAAGTATATTGAGACGGTGCGAGGCGTCGGTTATCGGTTCGTCGATTGACGTCACCGTCGGCGGACTGCGGAAAAACACCCTTGACGGCACAGGGGAAAACGCGTAAAAAGAACTGTTTGAAGAGCCATTGAGCTTTTTCTGTCTGCCAAACGAGTTATATGATCAAAGACTGTATCTTCTGCACAATCGGCGGGTTGGGTCTCTTCCTGTTTGGCATGAAACTTATGTCGGACGGTCTCAAGGCGGTTGCGGGCCGGAAACTCAAAAAAATCCTTGAGGCCATGACCAAGAAGGCCCTGATGGCTTTCTTGGTCGGTGCCGCCATAACGGCCCTGATTCAGTCCAGTTCGGCCACCACGGTCATGGTCATCGGTTTCGTCAATGCGGGGTTGCTCACGCTGCGACAGGCGATCTGTGTGATTATCGGAACCAACGTGGGTACCACGGCCACGGCCTGGCTGGTCTCGATCTCCGGGCTCGGGGCCTTCAAGATCACGGCCTACGCCCTCCCGGCTGTGGCTCTAGGTTTTCTGCTGCACGTCGGCGGCCGAACGCGCAGGATGAAGAACATCGGCCAGATCCTTCTGGGCTTCGGCATCCTCTTCGTGGGCATCGGCTTCATGAAGGACGCTTTTTCGCCCCTCGAAGAGAGCCCCAGGGTCCAGGAGCTCTTTGTCTCTCTCGGCCAATACCCCGTGCTGGCGATCCTGGCGGGTACGGTCGTGACGATGCTCTTGCAGAGCAGTTCCGCCGCCATTGCCGTTGTGCAGCTATTGGCCATCGGCGGGGCGTTTGGCACTGACTGGGACGTCTCGCTCAACATCGCGATCCCGTTTGTGCTCGGCAGCAACATCGGCACGACCATCACGGCTCAGCTTGCGGCCCTGCAGGGCAACTTGAATGCCAAACGGGCCGCGTGGGCTCATACCTCGTTCAACGTTGCCGGGGTTCTTATTGCCTATCCGTTTGTCCACTTGGGATGGTTCGGGGCGCTCATTGTGGCTGTCTCTCCCTGGAACCTGGGCGCCACGACGATTGCTATGTCTATCGCCCTCGCCCATACCGCATTCAAAGCTGCGGATGCGACTGTCTTCCTCCCCCTGGCCGGTTGGCTGGAGAAGCTCGTTGTCTACCTCATTCCGGAGAGACGGAGCGATGGGGTCATGGGACCCGTTGTACTCGAGAAACACCTCCTGGATACGCCGGAGATTGCTCTCGAACAGACCAAGCGGGAAATCGTCCGAATGGCAAAGACGGCCAAAGGGGCCATTGAAAAAGCCATCGATGGAATGATTCACAGCAACCCTCGGGGTTTTCAACGGGCGCGGGAACTCGAAGACTACACCGACGTGTTCCAGTTCGAGATCACTTCGTACCTCTGTGAGCTTTCGAGCCGACAGCTCTCAGACAACGTTTCCGTTGAGCTTCCTGTTCTGCTCCACACAGTCAATGACCTGGAACGGATCGGCGACCACGCGGTTAATATCGCCGAAATTGGCGAACGTAAACTCGACCAAAAGCTGACCTTCAGCAATTCGGCGCTCGATGACGCCTCGCTGCTGAAGCGGGAGATCGAGCAGATGTTCGACCGGGTGATTGACGCCCTGGAGACCAGAAACCTGGATTCGGCCCGAGCAGCCATCGGCAACGAAGGAACCCTCAACAAAATGCAGGTCAACCTTCGTCGCAGCCATGTGGCTCGAATGCACGAAGGCGCCTGTTCCCCCGAAACGGGGTTGATCTTCATCGACCTCGTCGATAACGTTGAGAAGGTGGGTGACCACCTGACCAATATCGCTCAGGCCGTCATCGGTGGGCTGCAGTGGGTGGGGATCGAGCCGAAAGCGGCGCCCGGCGCCCGGTACGATTCGGATGAACTGGCCGCTGAAGAGACGTGACACGCCGGCAGAGCGCTGCCTGCATTGACAGACGCGATAACCGGCGGGGCCGGAGATCGATTATGTTCCGAAAGCGACTGATTTGGCAGCTTTACCCGTCCTTCCTGGTTGTCGCCCTGCTGGCCCTGGCGGCCGCGACGGCTTACTTCTCTCACACGTTCCGCGAGTCTTATTATGGACAGATGCGCGATGAGCTGCGCACCCTGGCCGACGTCATCGCGCCGCAGGTGATAAAGACGCTCGCGACGACTGGTTCTGGCGAGGTGGACGAGTTATGCAAGAGCCTTGGCCAAACCGTGGACGGTCGGGTGCGGTTCACCGTCATCACACCGACCGGCAGAGTCCTGGGCGATTCCCAGGAGGATCCTGCCGTCATGCAGGACCATTCGGACCGTCTGGAGATTCTCAACGCACTCAAGAAGGGGGTCGGCCGGTCGGTTCGTTTCAGCCCCACGCTGGGAAAGAGGATGATGTACGTGGCCGTTCCGATCCATGTGGACGACCAGCCCCGGGCCGTTATCCGGGTCGCCGTCGCCGCCACTGCCATCGACCAAGTCGTCGGCGAGATGCGCGCCAATGTCCTCTGGGCCGGTGCGGCCATTGTGCTATGCGTGGCGCTGCTGAGTCTTGTGATCTCGCGCAACATCAGCCGGCCCATCGTCAGCATGAGGAGGATCGCCCAACTCTTCGCCCGCGGCCAGCTCAACCTGCGGGTCCCCGCGGCCGGAGTCGCCGAACTGGACGATCTGGCCAAGGCGCTCAATGAGATGGCGACCCAGCTCGATGACAGGATTTTCACCATTACCGGGCAGCGCAACGAGCTGGAGACTGTGCTCTCCAGCATGACGGAAGGGGTCTTTGCGGTGGATTCCGCCGGCAGCATAGTCAGCATCAACAAAGCGGCGGCGCAATTGCTGAACATCGATGCGGCGCAGGCGCGGGGCCGCAGCGTGGAGGAAGTCATTCGCAACGTCGGACTTCAGCAGTTCGTCCGTGATACGCTCGCCAGTGACAGACCCACGGAAGGGGATGTCTCCTTTCCGACGGAGGACGGACGGTTCTTTCACACCCACGGCGCCGGCCTCGTCGATCCGCGCGGGCAGCGCGCCGGGGCCGTGATCGTCCTCAGTGACATGACGCGGATCCATCGGCTCGAGAATCTCCGCCGGGACTTCGTCGCCAACGTCTCGCACGAGTTGAAGACGCC
>CBFDDG010000320.1:0-5858 GCA_965603505.1 uncultured Phycisphaerae bacterium
CCTTCGGCTGATCTTCGCCTGATCTCACGAGCCGTTACCCTGCAATCGTTAATCGTTTTCCCACAAGGACTTACAGAACACCCGGACCGACTGTCGCTCCGAAGATTGAGGGTTCGAATCCTCTCGGGCGCGTCGATGTAAGTGGAGGGCTTCTCCATCGCATGACATTCAGAAAATGCGATTCTCTTCTGTTGAACGAGGTGTGCGGGTGTGTTATCGTCGGTCGTCTAAAGAACGCTTCGCTCTTTTGTTAGTCCTTATCTTCTTGTGGTCCCACAGATGGGAGTCAAGATTCCCACGGCTTTCGAGGACATGACATGCATCTGAAAACGATCCTGCCTTGCCTATTCTTCATCGCTATCATCATGCCGCCGTGCCCCCTGATCGGGGCATCATATTACTCCTTGCGTCTGGACGACCCCAAGGCGGTCTACCTGACGCAGCAGGAGTTCCCCGTTCATGGTGATGGCACCGGTGATGATTCGGCCGCGCTGCAGCAGGCAATTGACAAGGTCGCGGCTACCGCCGGCGCAGGTGTGTTGTTCGTTCCGGAGGGGGCCTACCGTCTGGGGAAGACGGTTTACGTCTGGCCGGGCGTTCGTTTGATCGGCTACGGCACCAGCCGCCCGGTGTTTGTCCTGGGGGCGAACACGTCGGGCTTTCAGGCCGGAACCGACAAGTACATGCTCTTCTTCTCGGGAGGACGCGGATCGCGCGGCCAAGGCGGGCCCCCGCGAGACGGTGGCGCTGGCACGTTCTACAGCGCGATGAGCAATATCGATATCGAGATTGGGCCGGGCAATCCGGCGGCGGTGGGGGTACGGTTCCATGTGGCCCAACACTGCTATCTTGCGCACATGGATTTCCGACTGGGTACGGCTAAGGCCGGGCTGGAAGACATCGGCAATGAGGTCGAAGACCTCCATTTCTACGGAGGTCAGCATGGCATCATCACCGGAAGGTCGGCGCCGGGCTGGCCCATTCTCGTGATCGATTGCACCTTCGAGGGGCAAAGCGTGGCCGGTATCAGCGACGAGCAGGCCGGGCTTGCCCTGGTCCGCGTTCACTTCAAGAACGTCCCTACAGCCGTGTCCATGGTCGCCGATCAGCCTGATGAACTTTGGCTCAGTGACGCGTGCCTGGAGAATATCACCGGTCCTGCGTTCCTCATCAGCAATGAGCACAATGCCCGCACTCAGGTGAATCTGGCGAACCTCGCATGTCGGGCCGTTCCGGTTCTGGCCGGCTTTCGCGAGAGTGGCAAGACCGTTGCCGGCCCCGGCCCCATCTACACGGTCGAACGGTTCTCCCATGGGTTGCACATTGACGATCTGGGCGCCGCGCGGCAAATCAAAACCATTCTTACAGCCAGGGAAGTGAATGCGATGCCCGCAGCGGCGCCGTCGGACATTCCCGATCTCCCCGCTCGCGACACCTGGGTCAACGTCCGCACTCTGGGAGTGGCCGGCGATGGCCAAACCGATGACACCGCCGCCCTGAAGCAGGCGATTGCCAAACAGCGGACGCTGTATTTTCCGATGGGCTGGTATCATGTCAGTGATACGCTGGCCCTCAGGCCGGACACGGTACTGATCGGGCTCAATCCTTCCATGACCGTAATCAACCTGCCGGATGATACGCCTGCCTTCCAGGGTGCCGGGACACCCAAGGCGGTGCTCGAAGCGCCCAAAGGCGGGACCAACATCGTTACCGGCATCGGCGTGTATACGGGCACGGCCAATCCTCGTGCGGTAGGTGTGAAATGGATGGCCGGGGCGAAATCGATGATGAACGACGTGCGACTGCACGGTGGACACGGCACGAGGACGCCGGGTGGAAGCAGTTGGCGGCGCAATCCCCACCGGGACAAGTGGAACAGCCAGCACTCCAGCTTGTGGGTCACCAACGGCGGTGGCGGCACCTTCAAAGACATCTGGACCCCCAGTCCCTATGCCCGATCCGGGATGCACATTTCCGATACATCCACCAGCGGCCGGCTCTACGCGATGTCGGCCGAGCATCACGTCGATAACGAAGTCATTATCCGCAACGTCTCCAACTGGCGATTCTATGCCCTGCAGTTTGAGGAGGAACGAGAGGAGGGTCCCAAGGCGCTGCCTCTGGAAATCGATCGGTCGAACAATATCCAATTCGCCAACACCTTCTTCTATCGTGTGGTTAGTTGCTTTGTGCCGTTCCCGCATGCCGTGAAGCTCACCGGCTCCAGTGACATTCGATTTCGGAATCTGCACTGCTACAGCAACAGCAAGGTTTCGTTTGACAGCACGATCTTCGACGCGACGGCGGGCGCCGAAGTTCGCGATACCGAGTTCGCCGTACTGGATATCTCGGGCAAGCCGCTTCCTTCACGACCCGAATCGCATTCGGCGATTCTCGCCGCCGGAGCCACGGTCGAGAAGCTCGCCGGCGGATTCCAGAATATTGCCGGTGCGGCGGCGGATGAGAAAGGGGACGTCTATTTCGCCGACGCACGCGAGCGCCGTATTTACCGCTGGTCACAGGAAAAACGCCGGACCGAGCCAGTCCGTGACATTCCTCAGCAACCCGTTCAACTGACTCTGGACAAGACAGGGAATCTTCTGGTTGTGGCGTACGAGGGAAAAGGGACAGTGCTGACCTTCGATCCACGCGATAGCGACAGTGAGATCGTGGCGCTCAAGCCCCAGACTGCGGCCCCACGTCCATCCATGGTGCCGATCCTTCCGTTGAATCGCTGGCTGGGCAACGCTGGATTCGGGCGGGACTCGACCATGCAGAAACCTTTCCATTACGTCTCCCTCGACCGTTCTGTTTTCATTCCAGCCGGAGAGGATTTCACCTCCGGAGCCGTCCAATGGGGTGTCAAACTGGCCGACCTGCTGCGCGCCTTTGGCATGGCTTCAGCGATCAAGGGCCAGCCTTTCTATGTCACCAACGAGGCGGAGTTGAGAACCTGGGCCTTCGACGTGGGGCCTGATGGAACGCTCTCCGATCCACGGTTGTTTGTCGAGGAAGGAGGCGAAGGGCTTACGGTCGATGAACAGGGCAACGTCTACATCGCCGCCGGGCAGATTCTTGTTTTCAATCCCGTCGGGAAACAGATCAAGACAATCGAAGTCCCCCAGCGTCCAACCTGCCTGGTGTTTGGCGGCCGGGATCACAAAACGCTGTTCATCACGGCCCGATCCTCACTCTACAGCATGCGCACGCGGATGAGCGGGCGAGCAAGATGACCATGAGAAGCAACTTGTGCTTGCCAAGCGGCTGTCGGACCGCCTTGTGGCGGTGAGATTCGGAGTGAATGCTCTCTGAGAAGATGGCACGCGGGGCAGACGGGACAGGGCCGGCTCGATCCGGGCGCCGTCAGGCAGCGGCTCTCGATGCCGGAAGGATCTTGGACGACCCGAATCGATACAGGGGTCCCTCACGTCATCGGCTATTCAGGACCTGTAGATAATCCCTATATGCAACGTTCAAATCGACGGTCTCTTCGCTGTCGCCGGCGTGGATCAGGATGCCGAAACGCAGAGAAAATGACTCGCCCGGTTTGACCTCGGTTTTGTGGGCCGGGCCCTGCCTGAAAGCAGCGTGCCCAAACGGATTCGCGGCCATGAAGCCATAGTCGCGCGTGTGCCAGCGACAGGGCTGCGCATTGCGAGGGTCGGGCATCACCATCATCCCGACAAATCGGTTATCCATCCAGCCGCCGTAGGCGCACCATGCGGCCTGGTTTCCCCAGATCCCTTTCTCATTCCGCCGGCCCAGGTCATCAAGGATGCGTCCCGGCCGGTGCCGGCCTTCGTACGGCTTGACCATCATCGGCGTCGCCACCCGGATGCCCAGGCCCATTTCCTCCTGGTCGCCGAAGTAGAATCCCGACTCATCCGACTGAAATACGGACTCCCAGAGGATCAGAGTCCCCGCCGGCCGCACATGGAAGGTGTACGTGCACGTCTCCTCACAGATGGTGCGACCCTCGGACGCATATCGGTTGCGCACGGTGAAACGACCCTGGCTCCCTTCGGCGAGTGGCGGATGGACGAAGGCCACATGCTCGACCCCGGCCTTGTTGCGCCAGAAATCGGCCCCGCCCAGGTCGCCAAACGCCAGCCAGAGCCCCGGGTGCATGGTCGCATGGTCAACGGGGTCCGCGCCCTCTCGGGGCGGATGCCGCCGGCTCACCTGAATCCCTCCGGGCGCATGAATGGCTTTGAAATACGGCCGGAGGATTTCCGGGTCGCGGTACACATAGATCGCCAGCGGCCAGCCCTCGACCCGAACCGCCAGAGCATCTTTCTGCGGTTCAAATGTCACACGGCGTTCCGCGGCTGACGTGCGACAGAATGCAGTCGCCGTCCCGAAGGCTACTGCGATGCACACGAGGGCGATTCTCGCTTGACCGGATTTCCCGTACATGAATCGTCATCCTCCACTGAGACTGCAATCGGTCATTTTCTACACGCTCTCCGGCACGACGAACGGTGCGCGGTACGATCCTCGCGCGAGCCGGTTGGCTTCCTCAGGCGTCACTGACGCATGCGCAGCCGCTGCATCGGTGATTCCTTCTGTCGTCAAGTCGATGGTCAGCCAGGGGCCCAGAGACATGGGCGTCTCGCGCAAATCGACTTCGTTGGCGAGCAAATGCTGCCGCAATCGCTCGATTGTTTCCTTGGCCCCCTTGAAATTGCGAACGGCTTGCTGAAGGGCCTCCGCGCCGGCCGGCGACCCCAGACGATGCGAGAGATTGCCTAAGTGGCAGACCGCCGAGGAGATATGCCCTTCCTGAATCGGCGCGTTCAACCGCTCGATTTTACGATCGCGGACCGCCTGGATGAAATTCGCGGCGTGCTGCCCGCCTCCATCGCCCTTGAACTGTTTGATCCTCTGGCCGTCATTGTCATAGACCCAGCCGCCGCCACGAAAACCGGCGAAATAGCCCCTTTCGCATTGCAGAATCAATCCCTCCCGAATCCCCCGGAGATGGTCCATCTCCTTGACGCCCTTTCGCGTGGGCAGGTTCCGGTTCTCGATGTAGATGGGCGCGGGCTCGTAGTCGAGAACGGTGAATTGCGTGTTGGGCGTCTGGCCGGCATCATTGACGGCGAATCGGCCGCCCGCGCAGACGACCCGCGGCGGCAGACCCCGGTAGCCGGCGAACCAGCGGCAGACGTCGAAGGCATGAATGCCGCTGTTGCCCAGATCGCCGGTCCCGGTGGACCAGACCCAGTGCCAATCATAGTGCAGCTTCTCCCGCCGCAGCGGCTCGACGGGAGCCGGACCGCAGTACAAATCGTAATCGAGCCAGTCCGGCGTATGCGGGGCGACCTTGCCTATGCTGCCGCGCCGCTCGCACCAAATGACGTGTCCCCAGAGGACCCGGCCGAGACGGCCATCGTGGATGTATTGGGCTGCCTCTTGCAAGCCCTCGTCGGAACGGTACTGCGTGCCGGCCTGCACGACCCGACCATACTTCGCCGCGGCCTCGACGATCTTGCGGCCCTCCCAAGTACTGTGAGAGACGGGCTTCTCAACGTAGACATCCTTGCCGGCTTGGCAGGCCCATATCGCCAGCAGGGCATGCCAGTGGTCCGGCGTCGCGATGACCACGGCATCCACGTCCTTGCGCTCCAGGACCCGTCGCGGATCGGTGTGTGAAGACGCCGTGTCAACGCGTTTGACCTGCGCCGCCAGGCGATCGGGATCCACGTCACAGAGCGCAACGACTCGCACGCCCGGCAGGTCCTTGAAGACGCCCACGTGCCCGCTGCCCTTGTTTCCCAAACCGATGACGGCGACACGAATGTCCTCGTTGGCGCCCAACAGCCGCCGCGTCAACGCGAAGGGCGCCGCAGCAGCAG
>CBFDDG010000321.1:0-5829 GCA_965603505.1 uncultured Phycisphaerae bacterium
CAAAAGTGAGAGATGCGATGAAGCACACGGCGCGGCGGGCCCCGAGACGGACGAGCAGACCGGGGTTAACCGGCTATGGCATCGCATCAGTTCGGGGCATGCCCCAGTCCCAGACGGTCATCTCCATCGAGTTCATCTTCCCGGAATGACCGTCGACAAACAGGCAATTCGTCATCTTGCCATGGCGCTCACGCGCCACGCGACGGCTCCCGTCCTCCGCACTGGGCAGATGGTTTGCCGCCCAGGCGTCGAGCCACCACAGTTTCCGGGCGAATTCCTGAGGGTTCTTGACATCCTCCTCGCGAACAATCTGGACAGGCGGCTGAACCTGATGGTATGCGTAGTCGGCCATGTAGATGGTGGACGTCGGTCGCGGGAAGCTCTCCAGGGGCGTCGGCTCCCAGCACTCACCCCCGGGGCTTTGGAAATTGAACGAGCTGACAATGTAATCGATCGTCTGCTCTTTCTCCGGATAGCTGGGGCAGTCGTAGACGTCGACTTCGTAGTAATAGCTCACGTTGTCGGTCTTCGAGCCGCCGATATACCCCATGTACGCGGTCGGCCAGTACACGGCCTCCTGGCCGGGCTTGAGGTTCATGCGAGCTTCGGCACGCAGCACCTTGCGGTTGTTGTCGTCAGCATACATGTGCATCGCTAAGCCGATCTGCTTGAGATTGCTCAGGCACCGAACCGCTTGGCCCTGTTTCTTCGCCTTGTTCAATGCGGGCAGCAAAATGCCCATCAATAGCGCAATCACGGCGATTACCACCAGCAGTTCAATGAGCGTAAAACCCCCACAGCGTCCTTTACGCCGCATGGAACACCTTTGTATTCGATATAGAATTCTCATTCGCTGCAATCTAACTCGACTGTAAAGAACCGGCCATGTCGGCACAACCCCATTATGCGCGGAATCATAACCCAAAACATACATGAGATCTACCCCAAGCTGTGAGAACCGAGCCTGTGCCGGGCACAAACGAGACCCACGTTCGCACAAGAGACGTGGGTCTCGTTCATTTACCTACGACTGATTTTGCCCTCTGCTTCGCCGGTCTCCGGCGAGGCAGAAGCCGCCTCGGTCTTGCTGGCTCTACTCGGCCGGGATCGCGCAGATGCTGGCCGGATCGAGGCCTATCTTGCCGCCGGCCGGAGGTAGTATTCGGATACCGGAGATCGGCACCTCCGACGTAATGACGATGGCGCCGGCAGCTTGGCCGTTGATCTTGGCGCCGGGCTTATGCCAGTCGCTCTTGGCGAATGTCTGCAACCCGCCGACCGGATTGCCGGCTGCGTCCAGCGGCTGGATAAATCCCTCGTCATTGCCGCCCCGCTCGACGATGAAGATCGTCGTCACTGGGACGGCGAAGACCATATTGATGAAGTTAGAGTCATCGAGACTGGCATACGTGCCCAAATCGAAATCATCGGCGTCTGCCGCCGGATGGTCGGCAAACTTCTCGAAGTCCGTGGTCGTCGTACCCAGAACCAGATTGCTGACTTCAATCCCGTTGATCGACAGGACCGTACCATCGTCGCCCGTGACCTCAATGCCATCGACCGGGGCGACCGTGATGACCGACGGCAGGACACTGGAGCCAAGCAGCTCGATATCATCGACGTAGAAGATCCCTGCCGCGCCTGGGCCGTCAACGCCGATGCTGAACTCGCTGACGTTCTGCAGATTGGCGCCGGTCGAGGCGAGGTCGATACTCCATTGGGTCCACTCGGGCTTGCTCAGGGCTGCGGGATCGTCCTCGAAGGGCACCTTCGTGCTGTTGATCTTGACGTAGAGCTGCCCGCCCGTGTTGCCGGGATCGCCGAAGAAGTAGAGTACCAGCGTCTGTATGCCGGCGCGGGTCCAATCCTGGGGGCCATCAAAGGGCCGGCTCACCTCGGAGTACGCTGCGGCCGTGTTGTCGTAGGTAAAGGGCATGGACTGACGGCCGCCGCGGACGATAGTCTGTTCGGCAAACGGCGCTTCCCAGTAGCCGACCGTGGAGCCGGTGTTGTTCGTGGCCCCATCGAGCCAGGCCTCGAAGATCGCCTCACCCGTCTCATAGTCATCGACGTAGCTCTCGAAGTCGTCCACCACGAAGAACGTCAGGGTGGAGAACTCCCAGACGTCGCCTTTCCAGAGGCTGGGCGTCTCGGCCTCGTTGGCTTCATTGACCTTCCAGTAATAGGTCCGCTCCAATCGCAGATCGAGGCCCGTGGTGTCGAAGCTGTTTTCGCCAACCACTTCGACCGGGGCCGTCCCATTGACGACGGCATCTCGATCATCGCTGATAAGGACATGATGCGAGGCGGCTTCGCGTCCGGCCCGCCAAGTCAGCACGACTGCGGGGTCCACATCGACCGCACCGGAAGTGGGCTGGGGCTCGCGTGCCTGGACGGGGATCGCGAGGAAACGGACCTCGCTCAGCCCCGATTGAGCGAGTCCACCCCAGTTGCTCCGAGCCGTGATCCGGACGAACTGCGCGGCGACGCCGCCAAAATCAACCGTCGTGTTGTGAGCGTACCCCTCTGCACCCGGCGCCTGTGCAAATTCCGAGACCCCCTCCAGCACCGTCCAGTCGTTCCCATCGAGCGAATACTCAACGCTCACCTCTTTGATCCCGAAACCGAGACCGGCCATCGACTCCACGAATTGATTGGAGTTCCAGACCCACATCTCGTGCAGCTTGTAGATCTTGTCGAATGCGTATTCGATCGAGGCTCCATTCGGCTCGGTGCCACTGAGCCACATGGCGGTTCCGTCTGTCGAATGCAGGTCATCGTCACTGAGCCCGGAACCGTCAACAGTCTTCCCGGGGCCCATATCGGCCATGCCCGAACTCGAGGCCGTCGCCACAACATTCTCGATTGGATAAGCGATGGGCTCCGTCTCGAAGCTCCAGATCCGCCCCTTGAAGATCGTGGTGTCCGGGGGAGCGTTGACTTCATCGACCCGCCAGTAGTAGGTCCGGCTGAAGTCCAGCCGGCCGGGATCGTACATATTGGCGTCCTGGTCCGGGCTGGCCAGCACATCCAGCGGGTCGTCCTGGCTGGCCTCGTTGACATCCTCGAAGACGGTCCCGAAGTACACGTCGTGGGTCCGAGCGAACTGTCCTGGTGTCCAGCTCAACACCACGTCGCGAGGCACGTCCGTCGCGCCGTCCGCTGGCGCGGGAGCATCTGCGAGTTCAATCGATGCTGCGTCGCCGGCCATCGCCACTTGAACCTCTTCCTCTGAGAGGACCGTATCGTAGATGCGGACGTCGTCCAGCATCCCCTCATAGTGCTCGCCTCCACCGGACGCGCGGTAGCCCAACAGGAAGGTACCGCCGGCCCAGTCGTTGACGGCCTGATTGTCCATCGTATTGTCCAATATACCGTTGACATAGACTTCCTGACGGCCGGTACCAGGAGGGGCCAAGTCGGCCGTCATGGCGACATGTGTCCACTCGCCTTCTGGAGGCGGCGCCGTGCTTGTTGCATAGGTTCCCCCCGTTCGATAGAGGTTGTTGCCGATTAGGCCCGTGTTGTCGTTGAGGATCGCCTCCCACCCATCATTGGCAGAGATGACTCTCTTCCAGCCGCCCGTTACAACGTAACCCGCATCAGGATTCATCCAGAATGCAAGCGTCATGCTCTTGATATTGGCCGTCGAGAAGTTGGCGATCTCCACCGTGGCTGCGCCATTGAAGTACAAGGCGTTGCCATAGACTCCCTCTGCGCTTGTGGCGCCCTTGATCGTGCCGTTGTTGCCCCCGACGGAGTCAACCGCCACTGTAGCTCCTGCGGTGGTGTCCTCGTCGAGTCTCCAATGGTGCACCAAATCAGCCCGAACCGTCCCGGCCGAGACTGCGACGGTGCACAGCAGCAGGCCCATTATTCTCTTGCCCATGGTGCTTCTCCTTTCACAAATAGCCGCTACACTTGTTTCGTTGATGACGTCAATTGACACGATATGCGACCCGGCAGGCAAACAAGCCGCCGGTCAGAATGAGATTCGCCGCATGTGAAACGCAAACCGTCACGAGCCGGTTCATATCCACCTCTTGCCCGTCGCAGAGAGCGCCGATCCACCACGCTATCGCTTTCATCGACCTGAGCACAAGCGGCCTTAAGACAGTGGGAGTGGACGTCTGAGAGCGTGCTGGTAGTGCGAAGGCGGGACAAGCTTCGCCCCGACGAATATCGGTGGATTCGAGCCCATCCTACGGACACGTAAACCGCCTCAAACACCATCAATGTGAATTCCACCTCCGGTCGGCCGGTCGGCATCACACACCTCCAGGCTCGTCTACAACAGGGCACAAACCTATTCTCACACCCCATAATACTGCCGCCATTCGACCGGAACAACCCCATTACGTGCAGAGACACTACCCAAAACGCGCAGGGTCGGTCGTGGTACTTGCCGAAACCTCAGTCCTTGTCTATTCTCAATGGATCATGTACAACCGTCGGCCCTCGTATGGCCGTCGAAGGAGCCGCAATTGGAAGGAGCAGATATGAAATTCAAGACCGCTCGCGTCTCTCTCGTCGTTTGTGGTATCCTGTTGTTGGGATTATTGTGCCGGCAACTGTGGGCTGCAGACATCGGTGGCGAGCTGAAGAAATGGCACAGGATCACGCTGACGTTCCATGGGCCCGAGACGAGCGAAGCAGCCGATCCGAATCCTTTTTTGTACTATCGGTTGAACGTGAAGTTCGTTCACGATAAGAGGGGGCGTTCCTATGTCGTTCCGGGGTATTTCGCCGCCGATGGAGATGCGGCAAACACTTCGGCCGACGCCGGGAACAAGTGGCGGGTCCATTTCGCCCCGGACGAACGAGGTCTCTGGAAGTACACGGTTTCCTTTCGCCAGGGACAGAACGTGGCCGTCAGCGAAGCGACCGAGGCGGGAAAGCCATGGAGACCCCTCGATGGTTTCTCCGGTTCATTCACCGTAGCGGCCACCGACAAGACCGGGCGTGATTTCCGCGGTAAAGGGATGCTGCGCTACGCCGGCAAGCACCATCTCCGGTTTGCCGAGACGGGCGAGTTCTTTCTCAAGTGCGGTGCCGATGCACCGGAGAACTTCCTGGCTTACGCCGACTTCGATGGCGACTTCAAGACGGACGGTCACAAAGACGACTTGATCAAGACCTGGGAGCCTCACATCAAGGACTGGAAACCAGGCGACCCCACCTGGAAGAATGGCAAAGGCAAGGGGATCATCGGCGCGATCAACTATCTGGCCTCGGAAGGGATGAACGTCTTCTCGTTCATCCCCATGAATATCGGTGGCGACGACCGAAATGTTTTTCCCTACACGACCTACGACGAGCGATGGCGAATGGACGTCTCGCGGCTCGCCCAGTGGGAAACCGTCTTCGAGCACGCCGACAAGATCGGTATGTACCTGCACTTCAAGACGCTCGAAACCGAGAACGAGCTGCTGCTGGACAACGGTGATCTGGGGCCGCAACGCAAGCTCTACTACCGCGAGCTGATCGCTCGCTTCAGCCACCATCTGGCGCTGAACTGGAACTTGGGCGAGGAGATTAACGATGCCTCCCACGAACAAAAGGTTGCCTGGGCCGACTATTTCTGGACGCACGATCCATACCAGCATCACATCGTGATCCATAACATGGGGGATCCGCACTACGACCTGTTGGGCGATGCTTCGGCATTGACCGGCTTTTCCCTGCAAACCAGCAAGCCCGACTTCAGCCAAGTCCACAGACGGACCCGCGACTACATTGACCGCTCCGTGGCCTCGGGCAAACCTTGGGTTGTCGCGTGCGATGAGCCGGGCGATGCTAGCCACGGTCTGATCACCGACGAAGAAGATC
>CBFDDG010000322.1:0-5761 GCA_965603505.1 uncultured Phycisphaerae bacterium
GAACGTCTGGCCGCCGAGGGCGAGATCTGCTGGGCCGGCCTGCACAGTTGGAGGGCCATGCTCGATCTGCTGGAAGCCGTCGGAATGCCGGAAACCCTTGGCTTCCAGGCCGATATGGCCCACACGTACCTGTACTTGATGGGCTACAATTCGCCGGAGGACGCGCTGCTGCAGCCCGGCTACTCGGATGAAGAGTTCTACGCCGCCTACGAGACGATGGTCGATAAGTTGCGGCCCTGGACGATCGATTTTCACGTCGCGCAGAACGATGGCCAGGTACACGGCGCGGGCTCGCACGACAAGACGGGCAAGCACTGCCCGGCCGGCGACCCAAACGGCAAGCTCGATATCGTCCGCTGCGCCGGCTATTGGCTCAAGGACGCCCCGGCGCGCGGTATCCAGCACCTGTGCTGGGACGGCTGTATGTTCCCCAACGCGATGCTCGAAACGCAGGGCACCTGGAATGAGATCCTCGATGTGATGCTCAAAGTGCGCGCCGCGCACGGGTGGACGGCTTAGTTCCGAAGTCGGAATGGGTGTTCCCGATGTGCTTCTTCTTGCTTAAGACCTTGAATAAGGAGTCACTGCAATGACCAAGCCACTCAATGTTGGCATGATCGGCTACGGGTTCATGGGCCGGACACATTCCAACGCCTACCGCAAAGTGACCAACTTCTTTGACGTGCCCTACGAGCCCATCCTCAAGGTCATCTGCGGGCTGGAGGAGAAGGAAGCGAAGGCCTTCGCCGAACGATGGGGTTATGAGACGCACACGACCGACTGGCGAAAAGTGATCGACGACAAGACTATCGATGTGGTCGACATCTGTGTGCCGAACAATTTCCACGCGGAGATCGCCATCGCCGCGGCGCAGGCGGGCAAGATGATCGTCTGCGAGAAGCCTCTCGCGCGGACCGGGGCGGAAGCCGAACCGATGGTCCAGGCCGTGGAGAAGGCCGGTGTCGCGAACCTGGTCTCGTTCAACTATCGCCGCGTCCCGGCCGTCACGTTGGCCAAGCAGCTCATTGACGATGGCCGGCTGGGGCGTATCTTTCATTACCGGGCGAACTTCCTGCAGGACTGGACGATCTCGGCCAACGTGCCGCAGGGCGGCATGGCAACGTGGCGGCTGGACGTCAAGGCGGCAGGCTCGGGCGTAACGGGCGATTTGCTGGCCCACTGCATCGACACGGCCATGTGGCAGAACGGGCCCATCACGGCCGTCTGCGCCATGACCGAGACCTTCGTGAAGGAGCGTATGCACGCCGAGACGGGCAAGGTCGAGCCGGTCGGCATCGATGACGCCTGCACGTTCTTCTGCCGCTTCAAGAACGGCTCGCTGGGTAACTTCGAGTCCACGCGCTACGCGCGCGGCCATAAGGCCCTGTACACCTTCGAGATCAACGGCGAGCACGCCTCCATCGGGTGGGACCTGCACGACCTGCACCGGCTCAGCTACTTCGACCATCGCGACGAGTCGATCGTGCGCGGCTGGCGATCGGTCCACGTCACCGACGGCGACATGCCGTACATGGGCCACTGGTGGGTGCCGGGGCTGCAGATCGGCTACGAGCATACGTTCGTCCACCAGGTGGCGGATTTCCTGGAGAGCCTGGCGAAGAACGAGCCGGTGTCACCGAGCTTCCGTGAGGCCCTGGCGACGCAATACGTCTGCGATGCCGTGCTGGCATCGGCGAAGAGCGGCAAATGGGAAAATGTGAAATCGTGACGTGATTGGTGATATGGGACGCATGGGACCGATGGGACCGGATCCCGTGGGGCTGTCTTTCTACGAAAGGGGCGATGAGCTATGTCCGTAAAGGCGACTACTGAAAGGGCCCTGGAGCAGGGCAAGGGGATTCTGCGTCTGGCGCCGAACTGGGTGCCGCGATCGTTCTGCGTGCCGGGCCGGCGCATCAAGCTGCATCCGGATGACTACTACGCGCTCGGCGGTGAGCGTGGGGGAATAGATGAGCGGTGGTTTGCATCAACGACGCCGGCGGACAATGGCCCTTTGACCGCGCCGAATGAAGGGCTTAGCTTTATCGTCTTTGAGGACGCCGGTAAGGTCGAGAAGGTTCTGCTGCGAGACGCGATCGAGGAGCTAAAAGGCGAGATCATTGGCGCGCGTCTCTGGCAGGCGCACAAGCGTTGGCCGATGTACTCGAAGTTCTTCGACAACCAGGGTGCTCTGCCGCATCACATCCATCATCGCGACGAACATGCCGCCCTGACCGGCCAGCTTGGCAAGCCCGAAGCGTACTATTTCCCACCCCAGATGAACAACCATGGCGGCGACTTCCCTTATACCTTCTTCGGTCTCAATCCTGGTGTGACGAAGGACCAAGTCCGCAAGGCCCTTCAGGATGCGGCTGAGGGAAGAGACAACGCGATCACGAGTCTGTCGGCCGCGTACCGTCTCCAGGTCGGCACCGGCTGGGATGTCCCGCCGGGCGTCCTTCATGCACCCGGAAGCCTCTGCACATACGAGCCGCAGAAGGCTTCCGACGTCTTTGCAATGTATGAGAACATCACCCACGATCAGGTCGTGCCGAAGGAGTTGCTCTGGAAGGATACGCCGAAAGAGAAGGAAGGGGATGTGGATTGGCTTCTTGACGTCATCGACTGGGACCTCAATGTTGACCCGAATTTCGCCCAGAACCGCTTCATGGCTCCGAGGCACGTTTATCCCGGTGCCGAGATGAAGGCTGAGGGTTTTGTTGAGAACTGGATTTGTTACAAATCTCCGGCCTTCAGCGCCAAGGAATTGACTGTTCTGCCAGGACGGTCGGTGACAATCAGGGACAATGCTGCTTACGGCCTGATCATGATGCAGGGCCACGGCGGAATGGGGCCGTGGGGCATTGAAACGCCGGCGCTCATTCGATACGGCCAATTGACCTATGACGAGTTCCTGGTTACGGAAGAGGTTGCCAAAGAAAGCGTGACAATCACAAATCCGTCCAAGACAGATCCGATTGTCATGCTCAAACACTTCGGGCCGGGCAATCCCGATCTAGAAGTGGGATGACCCCGCCGGGGGTGCGGCGGCAATGTTCGCTTGTAGTCGGCAGACAACCCGGTGTGTAGACTCAGACTGTACTGCGTTCCCTGTCTCGGGAACGCAGTAAGACACGGAGCGCTCAAATTGCAATGTCTCGTGATAATTTGAGTCGTTGATACAGTTCCAGCCACTTTAGCAGTCCTTCGAGCCCCAGTCCTTTGAGTACCCATTCATGACGGTCCAGCAACGCGCGCCCCGGCTTCGTGAAATGAGTGGTTGTCACCAGAATTCCCGTGCTGCCTTTATGCGTCTCTGTGACGCTATGCAGAGAACGAACCGCTCCAACGCCCACAGGGCGGTCGGTATATCGCTTGCACTCAATTAGGTACTTCTGCTTCACCGGAGCATCGTCGCGATCGTCGACTGCAAAAATGTCATAGCCTTGGTCACGCGTCTGAGCGGTCAACCTTGCGTTCCACCCGAATCCACTGACAATCTCACAGATCACCTCTTCGAACTGGCGGGGACTCAATTCCTTCAATCGATTCGGGTGTTTTCTGAAGTATGCGATGAGTTTATCGTCAACAGCCAGGATAATCTCTCGAATAGGAGAATCACCCGCTTCTTCACCGACGTCAAACTCAGAAGGGATCAAATACAGGTGGTCGGGAACAGGATCCCACACTGCCCATACGCCGTCCTGAGTTGTGTCAAGCGCATCGTGTGAGATTTCGAGGTCTTTCCAGAGATAATCCTCCATGCTCGGATCGACTGCTACCGAAGCGTCCCATGCATAGAGAACCGTCTCCGTCAACAGTCGCCAGTGTTCATTTTTTAAGGCCACGAATGCCTGCTGATTGACATAACTGTCCCGAAGATCAGCATTTGAGAACTTGCTACGTTTCAGGATATATGTTCGCTCAATTTCCCAGAGGCGCAATGCGGCCGACAGGGCATCTGCTATCCGATCATATCGCGAGGAATCTATCACCAGAATGGGCGAGTCGGGCGTTGCAGGTGCAGCGGTCTCTCGTGCTTTCTCCTCTACAATATGCTGCAAGAAATCGTCGGGATTTCCGATCCTGCGCTCCATCCCCAAGCGCATCTCAGTGCAGGCGGCTGACGGATCCCGACAGAATGACTCCATGTGACAAATGATCTTTTCGATGCTTTCCGCAGCAGGCGTTGACGCCGTCTTCCCGTCGCAGAGCGCCGGAAACAGACGGCGCGCAATCCGCACTGCCAGCGCCATCTTGAACGACTGCGGGATTCCGTCAACGTATTTACGCTTTCCCTGATTTCTGTCAAGCTTCATGGCATATCCTCCCATGTTGTATCGAGATCCTGACGAGAAGCTCCCGTATACACCACATGACAAGCACACTAATACCTCTGCTTTGAATAGACTGCCTAATCCAGGCTACATTGTCGAATGTTTTTAGCCTTCCCCGGCAGACAGGGGCCGGAATCCGCTTGCGCGGGAATGACACAGAGAGCCAAAGAGGGTGTGACGATCGCTAAGCCGTTAAAGGCCGACCTCGTTGTGATACTCGAGCGCTTCGGGCTGGACAATCTGGACCTGAGGATCGAATAGGATCACAGTCGGATTTCAAAGCTGCAAAGAGGTGTGCTCCTCAGGGCGCACCTTTTTCTTTGGCTGCGCCGGTAGTCGAAGCATGCCGAGGGAAGCATGGATAGACCGTGTCCATGCGTCCGTCCCCGACCCATGCAGAGAACTATGCATCCAGGACCTTTTGCAGAACGATGCCGGCGACGATCAGGACGAGGCCTACGATCGTTGAGGGGAGGATGTCCTCGCCGACCACGAGCCGAATCACGATCAGCGAGAGGAATGGAACGAGGTAGATCAGGTTGACGACATGGGCGGTTGTCTTGGCGGTCTTCAGCGCTTTCAGCCAGCAGAGGAACGTGACGCCCATTTCAAACGCGCCAATGTACACGCCTCCAAGCAGGCCCTTCCAATGGACCATCTGTGTGCGGCTGAACACGAGCATGGCGACAAGAATGTACGCGGAGGCAAACAGGAAATTGACAGCCAGGCGGACCGCCGCATCGCGCCGGTCTCTTGTGTTATAGATCCAGAAGAGCGCCCAGATCACGGTGCTGCCGAGGGCCAACAGCACCCCAGTGCCGCTGCTGAAACGAAAATCCAGAATGTCCGCCGGTCGGCTCGGATGGGTCGCGATGACCACCACACCGCTGAAGCTAAGAAGGATCGCGAGTATGCTGGCGAACCGGATATGCTGGCCCAACAGAGGAATGGAAAGCAGCACCAGCGTTAGCGGCCAGACAAAGTTGATCGGCTGGGCCTCCTGGGCAGGCAACAAGGAATATGCCTTGAACAGGATCAGATAGTACAAGAAGGGATTCAGCAATCCGAGCCCGGCCGACCAGAGGTAATCTCGCTTCGTGAACGCCCGCAGGAGTCGCCATTTGCCGGATGCCGCAAGATAGAAGAAGAAGATCGCTGTCGATGTCACGGAAGCGGACAGCAGCAGAGGCAGCACGCCGACGTGCCGCAAAGAGAGCTTGAACGCCGAGGCGGATGTCGCCCAGAAGAGCACTGCGACGCCCGCGTAGGCATAGGCCATGCTGTGTTGTCTTTCCTCTGATCCCATGGGTCGGCATTATAAGAGAGGCCGGCTCCGAAGTCGCAGGAAAAGTGTTTGGAGAGCAACGGCGGGTGCACGACAAGATCGTGGCAAACGCCCCGGATGTCATTGCGAGCCAGCCGAA
>CBFDDG010000323.1:0-5713 GCA_965603505.1 uncultured Phycisphaerae bacterium
TATAATGCCGAGGGCGATGAACATCGGGAATTCTGCCAGCTATTCGGTCCGGAAAAAATCCCCGGCAGCGTGGGGGAGTTCCTGAATTACTTCATGATTCGCAAGGTTATGTGCGGCAAGGAGTTGATGCAGGCGGCCGGTACGGTGATCAAGAAGCTGGGCAAATGGCTCAACGCAAAGGGATACATCCAGTCGGAAAGTGCCGCTGAGGTTATGAGTTCTGGCACGACGGCAGCCAAGGAATTGCCCGCCGCGGAAGAATTGGCCTGGATGCTTGCCGATTATGCTGACCGCACGGCTGTTGATTGTGATGAAGTGATCGAAGACCATTTTACCATCAAAGCCGTAGAGCCGGGTAAGCTGCGCCTGTCCGCTCTTTCAGGGGATGAGGAGATCGTAGTTCCTGTCTCCCGGGACATCAGCAATGCCTGCCAGGTGGGTTGGTCCGTCTCCGGGGCCATGGGTAAAACAAGTCGCGGTTGGCGTATTCTCGAGGCTTGGAATGTATATCCTTAGGGCGGACGTTTACAATCCACGTGGTGCTAAAGGATCACACCCTGTATGTCGGACCCATCCTTGGCGCTCGCCTTCGTAAGATACTCTCCCGATCCATTTCATTCGCTTCGCTTATTCAGCGGCTGCCACCCATAGAGTTTCTTGATAAGCAGGTCCTCGGAGGGTACAGTATTGCCAGTTGAGAAAACGGCAATGTTAGACTTATGAACCGACGTGATTTCTTGAAGGCTGTTGGCATGGGGGCGGCGGCGCTTGCGGTGCCGGGATTGAACAGCGCCGTGAGAGCTGCTCGTAGCGGCCAGCGGAAAATCAGGCCGAACCTTGTGTTCTTTCTGATCGACGATCTGGGTTGGAAGGACTTGGGCTGCTACGGCAGCAGGTTCTATGAGACGCCGAACATCGACCGGTTAGCCGCAGAGGGGATGCGGTTTACGGATGCGTACGCGGCCTGTCCCGTTTGTTCGCCGACGCGGGCCAGCATCATGACGGGCAAGTACCCGGCCCGGCTGGGGATCACGCAGTGGATCGGCGGGCCGCAGAAGCCGACGGCCTATCGCGAGTACCTGCCGCTGGAGGAGGCGACGATCGCCGAGGCGCTCAAGGAGGCCGGCTACGCGACCGGCTTCGTCGGCAAGTGGCACCTGTCCACGCGGGACGAGACGAGGCGGACGTACTATCCCGATCGCCAGGGCTTCGACGTCAATATCGGCGGGGACTTCTCCGGCGCGCCGCCGACGTATTTCTTCCCTTACGAGAAACGTAAGCGCAAGTTAGAGACGATGCCGCCGGGCGGACAGGAGGGCGAGTATCTGACGGACCGGCTGACGGAGGAATCGCTGGAGTTCATCGAGGCGAACAGGGACCGGCCGTTCCTGCTGTATCTGTCGCACTACGCGGTGCACACGCCGCTGGAGTCGAAGAAAGATCTGGCGGAGAAGTACAAGGCCAAGGCGGCGAAGCTCCCGGAGGCCGACCGCCCCGCGGCGAAGCCGGTGTATGGGCCGTACAGGACCCGACAGGTTCAGGACCACGCCGTCTATGCGGGGATGGTGCAAAGCGTCGATGAGAGCGTTGGACGAGTCCTGGACCAGATCAGTAAGCTCGGATTGGAGCAGGATACCATCGTGATCTTCATGTCGGACAACGGCGGGCTGTCCACCGTGCGGCGGGAAGGGCCGACGTGCAATCTGCCGCTGCGGGCGGGCAAGGGCTGGCTGTACGAAGGCGGGATTCGCGAGCCGATGCTCATCAAATGGCCCGGCGTGGTGAAAGCCGGTAGCGTATGTGCCGAGCCGGTGACGAGCACGGATTTCTACCCGACCATGCGGGAGATGGCGGGCCTGCCGCTGAAGCCCGGACAGCACATCGACGGAGTCAGCCTCATACCGCTGCTCAAGGGAACGGGCAGGCCGCAACGCGACGCGATCTACTGGCACTATCCGCACTATCATGGCAGCGGCAATCGTCCCAGCGGGGCCGTGCGGGCGGGCGACTATAAGCTGATCGAATGGTATGAGGACGGTCGGGTCGAGCTGTACAACCTGAGGGACGATCTCGGCGAGCAAAAGGATCTGGCTGCCGCGATGCCCGGGAAAGCACAAGAACTGCGCCGGATGCTGCACGCCTGGCGCGATGAAATGGGGGCGAAGATGCCGGAGGGTGAGCCGCGTGATGATTTCCAGATATGGCGGGAGGCCACGACCGGACCCGCCCCACGAGCCGGGTAGGGTCCCGGCGGGTACGCGCAGGACGGCTGACCGGCAAGGCGTGATTTCTCACGCGGAGCACGGTATAATCCCTGAGATGATCTCGGAAAACAGGATGATCTCTCGATCGAACTGCAGCGTATGCTGCATGGTATGAACGTTTTGAAAAGGAGAATCGAAGGTGTACAAGATTGCAGTGATTGCCGGCGATGGGACAGGGCCGGAAGTGACGACCGAGGCCGTGAAGGTGTTGAAAGCCGCGGCGGACAAGTTCGATTTCAAGGTGGCCCTGACCGAATTTGACTTCGGCGGCGAGCGGTACAAACGCACGAAAGAGACGCTGCCCGACAGCGCGGTTGAGGAATTGCGGCAGTTCGATGCGATTTTGCTTGGTGCGATCGGCCATCCGGACGTGGCGCCGGGCATCCTGGAGAAGGGCATTCTGCTGAAGGCGCGGTTTGCGCTGGATCAGTACATCAACCTTCGGCCGGTGAAGCTGTACCCGGGTGTCGAGACGCCGTTGAAGGACAAGGGCCCGGACCATATCGACTACGTCGTGGTCCGTGAGAACACAGGGGATCAATACACGGGAGCGGGTGGTTTCACGATGCAAGGGACGGCTCAAGAGGTGGCGGTGCAGTCGGCGATTTACAGTCGCTTCCAGGTGGATCGCTGCCTGAGATACGCGTTCGAGTACACGCGCAAGCACGGCAAGAAGGCGCGGGGCAAAGGCGAGAAGAACACGCTGGCGCTGTGCGGCAAGACCAATGTGCTGACCTACATCTATGACCTGTGGGAGCGTGCTTTCCATGAGATGGGCAAAGCGGAGTATCCCGATATCGAGAGGGAGTATTATCACGTCGATGCCACGTGTATGTGGATGGTCAAGAATCCGGAGTGGTTCGATGTGGTCGTGACGGGGAACATGTTCGGGGACATCATTACGGACCTGGGCGCCATAACGCAGGGCGGCATGGGCATCGCGGCCGGCGGCAACATCAACCCCGAGGGCGTCAGCATGTTCGAGCCCATCGGCGGCAGCGCCCCGAAGTACACCGGCAAGGGCGTCATCAATCCGTTGGCCGCCATCTGCGCGGCCCAGATGATGTTAGAGACGCTCGGCGAGGAGCAGGCGGGCGAGGCCATCGAGCAGGCCGTCATGCACGTCACCGCCAACAAGCTCAAATCCCTCGCCGCCGGCAAGATGGGTTACTCCACCTCGCAGGTCGGGGACCTCGTCGCGGAAAAAGTCGCAGGGTAGATACCGAGCACAGGCAGACAGTGCGCCAACGTCCAGGCTATTCCACGATCGTGACGATGCCGCGCTCGGCGTCGACGGTGATGGTCTGCCCGGTCTTGATGATCTCCGTGGCGTGGGGGATGTTGACGATGGCGGGGATGCCGTACTCGCGTGCGATGATGCTGCCGTGCGAGAGCTGGCCGCCCTGGTCCATGACGATGGCGGCAGCGGGGATGAAGTAGGGCGTCCAGCCGGGATCGGTGAAGGGAGCGACGAGGATTTCTCCCGCGTGGACCTGCTGGTCGGCGTCGGCACGGAGGATGACGCGGGCCTTGCCGGTGGCGCAGCCGGGGCTGACGGCCATGCCGGTGAGGGTCGTGGCGTCGCGATCGAAATTCCCGGGTGTGGGCGTCGGCGTATTGCGGTCGAACTTGCCAAAGACAAATGCCAGCGGGTGGAGGGAAAGGTTCTCTTCGTACTCGGCGCGGCGGGATTCGATGGTCGGGTGCAAATCCCGGGGGATGTCGCCGGCGGCAATGGGACCCAGTTCTTCGATGCGCAGCAGGAAGATGTCGCCGGGCCTTTCCAGGAGCCCCTGATCGTGAAATCGTCTTCCCAGATCAAGGAGCACCCTGCGCATGGCCGTAATGAGGCGGACCGTGGTGCTCTTGAAGTTCTCGCGGAGGACACAGCCGTCCTGCGCGCTGCGGAGGAGGTAGCGGAAAAGACGACGCTTGAGGGGGTTCCTGAGGTGTCGCTCGCATTCGATCTTGAGTTGCCGGCGTCGCTCGATGAGCTGTTGATAGTGCTGGGCGGGATCGGTGCGGCCGGTGCCCTTGAGGTACGCTCGCAACTGGCCCAGGATGTAGTCGGGGGTCTCGGCCCAGCGAGGGTTGGCCAGCTCGAGCTCGCCGCGGCAGTGATGCCCGTGGAGCGCCATGAACTCATCGTATGCGGCCAGGAACGAAACGCCGGCCTCTGATTCTTCGATGCTATCTCGCACATCCTGCCATGTCTCGGCGGCCAGGATTGCATCCCGAACGGCGGCGCGACGGTTCGCCTCGGTCGCGAGCTTCCAGAGGTCCAGGCCGGCTTGGGCGCTGTCCATGCCCTGGATGCCGGCGAGGAGCTTCGGCAACGGCGGGGTCTCCATGTCACGGAACCATCTCTCCATGAAGAAAGCCAGCACCGGCAGCGCGCCCAGAGCGGTGACGGCATAAAGAATGTCCATCGTGCGGTGGAGCTCGGCGAGCGCTTCGTACAGGCGGTCGGTGATCTGAGTCTCCGTGAGGCCGGCCAGGTCCAGGTCGCGCAGTCGTTGGGCGGTGCCGCCGATCTGCCGGAGGGCCAACCGGCCCTTTTTCTGGCGGTGGGTGTAGATTTCGTACAGCGACAGGGGAAGACGCAGAGTCGCTTTGAGGAGACTGCCGTGCAGATCGGGGATGTCCTCATCGGGGATCTCGCCGAGGGGGAGCCATTCTTTGCTGTCGCCGCCGAAGGCGGAGGGCCAGTCGATTTTATTCCATCCCGGCAGGTGCCTCATCGTGCCGATGCCCGTGTTGACGTTCCAGTAGATTCGGCCGGCCACGAAACCGGAGAGTTGCCTGGGAGCCACGCGGACGCAGAGTATTCGAGGGATGCTCCCAAAGACGCGGTCGACGAGCCTCTCAATGAACGACCGCGTCGCGGGCGTCATCGGATCGGGCGCGACCTCGCCGAAGTTCACGTTTGTCCAGACCTGGCGGTCTTCCCAGGAACGCTCCTTGACGGTGGTGATGGGTCTGGCTTGGAGGAGGAAGATCCGGCCATCGGCGACGGCCCATTCGACGTCCTGGGGTGCGCGCAGCTTCCTTTCGAGCCTGACCGCCAGGGTGGCGAGTTCGCGCGCGGTGGGTTCGTCGATCGACGGCGTGGCGGCGCGGTCGGCGGGGATGGACCGATCGCGGACGGCTCCGTCTTCATCGGGCACAGCCTCTACTGTCTTGGCTGAGATGGTACGGGCCAGGAGCGCCCGGCTTTTCTTGCCGACCTGGAAGCTGTCCGGCGTGACCTTCCCCGAGACGAGCGCTTCGCCCAGGCCGAAGCATGACTCGATGAAGACGCGGTCCGGCCGGCCGGTGGCCGGGTCGAGCGTGAACAGGACGCCCGAGGCATCGGCGCGGATCAGATCTTGGATGATGACGGCCATTTCGACGTGCTGGTGATCGATGTGGTTGCGCCGGCGATACGCGTACGCCCGCTCGGTCCACAA
>CBFDDG010000324.1:0-5694 GCA_965603505.1 uncultured Phycisphaerae bacterium
CCTGCCGCCAACACTAACAACGTCGGTTTCATCCGGATCCTTATCAAGGGGACGGTAGTTCACCTGCATTCTCTTGAGCCGCTCGAGGTGCTCGCGCAAGCGGACCTTGAACGTTTTGTAGTCACGGCCCTGCCGGGGCGACCAGAGCACTTCCGACACTGCGGCGGCGCGTGGATAGGTCATATACATCCGGTGGTCCTGGCTTGAGATGAATTCTCCCCAGAGTTGCGCCTGCCCGCCGAGGACGTGCTTTGCCTGATCGGCGGTGAGGGCTGCCGGGATCGGCTCATATTGATATACTTTCTCCAGAGGGATGTATCCGCCGATTGCCTTCGGCTCTGCTTCTGCCGGGCCCTGGTAGTAGTCGAAGTAGGTGTGCGAGGTCGGGGCCATGACGACATCGTGTCCGGCCTGGGCCGCAGTAATGCCGCCGGCCTCGCCGCGCCAGCTCATCACAACCGCTCCCGGCGCCAGGCCGCCCTGCAGGATCTCGTCCCAACCGAGCAACTGCCGCCCGTGAGAGGTCAGGAAAGCGTCCATCTGCTTGATGAACCAGCTATGCAGCCCAGCCTCATCCTTGAGGTTCAGCTCGCGGATCATGGCCTGCATCTCCTCGCTCTTCTTCCAATGGTCTATATTGGCCTCATCGCCTCCGATATGGATGTGCCGGCTCGGAAACAGCTCCATCACCTCCGTCAGGACGTTCTGCATGAACGTGACGGTCTGCGGGCGGGGCGCGAGGACCCTTTCATTGGCGGTCCAACGTTCCTCCGGCGCACGGGCGTTCAGCTTGTCCGGGTATAGGCCGATGGATGGATACGACACGATCGCGGCCCCGGTGTGGGCGGGCATCTCGATCTCGGGCACGATCGTGATATGGCGCTCGGCGGCGTAGCGGACCAGATGGCGAATGTCGTCCTGCGTATAGTAGCCTCCCGGCCGTTTGTCATCAGGCCCCGCCTTCTTGTCCGGCTGGTGAAACGCCGTGAAATCCATCCACGCCCCGGTCTCGACCAGCCGGGGGCACTTTCTGATTTCAATCCGCCAGCCCTGGTCGTCGGTCAGGTGAATCTGCAGGCGGTTGAATTTGTGCAGGGCCATGGCGTCGATGAATTGCTCTACGTCGGGCACGGGAATGAAGTGCCTGGCGGGATCGATGAGCAGCCCACGCCAGCCGAACCGCGGTCGGTCGGCGATCCGCACGCAGGGGACCGCCCACTCCGCTGCTTCGGCCTTCTGCCTGCTGAAGACGGCCGGCGGCAGCAACTGCCTCAAGGTCTGGATGCCGTAGAACAAGCCTGCCGGCCTGGGGGCGCCGATCGTGATCGATCCCGCCGTTACCTCAAGCTCGTACCCCTCGTCGCCGAGCCGATCTTCCAGCGAGGACACGATCTTCAGATGTATGTTGCCCTCCTGTGTTGCTGGGCTGTCGACGAGTTTCAGTCGATATCCCATGGCCGGCGCCAGGGCATCGATGAGTTTCGACGCCTCTGCGGCGGCGCTGCCCTCGGCTACAACACACGTGGATGGAGTGATGACAAAAGCGCCGTCGCCTTGCTCCATGGAAACGGGCAGAGGAATGACGCTTGCCGCGCCCCGAATCGTGCCTGCCACGGCCCCAAGGCATAGGTACGCGCAGAGCGCTCTGGTCAGGACGCGAGCGAGCGGTCTGAGTGTAAGGGTATTCCCTGGGGGCGTCGTCGGTAAGCCAGAGCGGTCGTGCGTGGTGACGGGGCGATTGTAGACGTCCATTCCTATGCTCCTGTGTGTGCTCCGTCGTTCAGGCGATACCCGCCGGCGCGGCACAGCACAACATTCGTCGGGCATCGCAAGCTATATGCGTGTCGTCTCATGGACTGAAGCGAATCCTGGTTTGCCGGGGGTCATTGCAGAGACATGCGAAACCCGAAGTCCAGCACCTGCGGCGCGACGAGCTTTCGGTAGTCCGCCATGCTCATTCGTATCCCATCTTCGTGCGTGCCGGCCTGGAACAGGATGTGATCGTCTCTCTCCAGCGTCTTGTCCATGAGGGTGGGCAGCTCGTACAGGTTGCCGAAAGGCGGCTCCGCGCCCACCTCGCAATCCGGAAACAGGCCCGCGATCTCCCCTTCCTCCGCCAACTCCACCGACTGGGCCCTCAACTCGCGTTTCAGCTTGGCCAGGTCCACGTGATAGGAGGCCGGCAGAACACACATGACGTAGTCGCCATCGACTTTCAGGACCACGGGCTTGGCAACGTAGCGGCCGGGCTCGCGTTCTGCTTCGGCCATCCGCTGCGCCGTGAACACAGGCACATGGTGCGAGACCTCATAGGGCACCCCTGAATCACTGAGGAATTCCTGCACGCGCATTTCGGACCTCCTTAAGCATGTTAAGACAGGAACGATCTGCCGGGCTCCCAAGCGCGATCTGCCGTGTTTGAGAGCCTGCCGTCGGCGTCCATTGTGCACGATCAGCCTGCCGCGTCAATGGAGAAGTTCATTCGGGTCCGAGACGGAGCACCATCACCTCGCCGGTGGCAAGCGCCAGCACCGTCTTGTTGCCATGCCAGTCGATCTCCCGTCCGCTGAGCAGTTCCCGGCTCGGCCCCGCGACTGTATCCTCCAGGGTGATGGTGGCTTCCTGCCGCTGGTCGCCGTCGTTGTAGATCGTGAGGTATCGGCCGCCGAAGCGCTCGACGTACACATCCTCGTGGCTTGAGTAGGCGCCCGTAACAGGTTCCCAGCCGGCTTCGGCCAGCAGCTTGCAGAGCGGGACGTACTTCTTGAAGAGGTCCCGGTCGCGCTCGTACAGTTCCAGGCGAGTGAAGTAGTGTCCTTGGGAGGCATTGGCGCTGAAGAAGCCGGGGAACATACCGTAGGCAAGGCAGCGCTTCATGTACTCCTCAACCAGCTCGTGCGAGAAGCGCTCGAACTCGGTGTTCATCAGGAAGCAGTAGGGCTTGCCTTTGCACAGGGCCCGGCGGTAAAGCAGGTCGCCATCGGACATCGGCCGCCAGACGCCCCCGGGGTTCCAGTCGGTCTCGGAGCCCATCACGTCGAGCAGCGGAGCCAGCCAGCAGAGCCGGATCGGGGTCGAGTTGGCCATCATCAGCTTGTCCATCGCGTGGACGTCACGCGCGATCGCTTCGATGTACTCGAAGGCGATCAGCCCCCGGAATATGGCGGGTCTGTGATCCTTCAAGGAGAACGTCAGAGGCCTCTGCGCAATCCCGAAATGATCCCGCCGGAAGTCGAGCTCGTCGGTCACGTAGCCTTCGCTCGAATCGATGTATTCCCCATCCTGATCGGCGGTTCTCCCGGGCCCGTACAGTTTCTCCCGGAGGTCCGCGTTCCACTTGTTCTTGAAGTCGGTCGTCTCGCCGGCCACCCCGGGCATGGAGTTGATGCTCCAGACGGCCCCGTTGCACCAGGGCGTATCCAGGAGCCTCGCAGTGTACTGCCCTCGCTCATCGTGGTAACCGCTGGTGAACAGGGCCATGGCTTGCGAGTCTTGTTTCTCTGTCGCAAGGCGATTCGCCTCGGCCAACGCGGCCTCCAGCGTGCGGGGCATATCCTCGGGCATCCGCATCCACCACGTCATCGGCTCCGTGTAGCGGAACGTCAGGATCCCGTGAGCGTCGTCCCAGGCCGTCTCGTTCGTGCCCTCCTTGATGCGAAAGCCGAAATCCTGCCAGCCCTTCACGGCACTGATTTTCGCAAAGGGCATCCAGAGGCCCTGCTCCGCTACACGGCGGTGGAAATACTCAGGGAAGATCTCATAGTAGCGCTGCAACGCGGCCCGGAACCCCCATCGAGGGTCGAAGTCAAATTTGCAGAAGCGCACATGGGCTGCGGGCTTTTCCGGAGTAAGCCCGAGATCGTATGCGAGGAACATTTCTTCCGTGGCAGCATTGTAGCCGGCCCGGAAGAACGCCGGTTGCGCCGCGTCAATACCCAGTGCGATGGCATCGCTCGCGTTGGCGACCGCGGCGAATGGATAGCGCGACAATCGCCCGTTTGCCCCGGCTGCGAATCGGCTCGCGTTGATGTACTCGCGCCCATGCTCAACCTGTGCCGTATCGCGGGGGTCGTGAAACCACCGGCATTCCTCTGCCGACAGGGGGATCGCATAGATGAGGGTCACCGCGCGGTCTTTGCCGCTCGTATCGCACAGCGTGACATCGAAGAAAGTCGCGCCGTCGCCTTTCGTCATCTTACATTCGAGAGTCAGGTCCAGCGTCGAGTCTTCGATGGCAAGGAAGCCCGTCCCGGCGGCAACGTCCCGGACTTGGAAGCCTTCTATCGCGGCCACTTCCTGGGTGACGGCGACGCCATCGAACAGGCACGCGCCGGCCGGAGGCGTGATCTCGCGCAGCTCCGGGTCGCGGAACAGGGCCTTGCCGCTATGGCCGCGAAGGAGCATGTGGAAGGACACCGTTTTGACGGGCTTTTCGGGGAAGACGGTCACCTGGGCCTTCTCCCAGTCGTGCGTCCCGACGTTGAATGTATCCACCTGTCCCCACAGGGGAGTGCCGTCCTGATAGGTGAGGTCGAGGTAGAGAGAATAGTCTCTGTCCCGACCGCCGCCGACGTTCAGGGCCTTGCTCCAGGCCGTGGCCACAATCGCCTCCGGGCGGGTCTGGTTGAGCACGACCGTCTGCGACGCGCCTCGCTGTACGCCGGAGTCGTTCCCGTTGTCACAAATGAAGACGGCGTCCTGCCGGCTGAAGCCTTCGGCCCAGGGTCTCCATGCGTTTGGATTCAGCAGATTCTCGCCGGCATCGCGGGCGTTCAGCACTCTCTTGAGGATCGCCCCGTCGATTGCGCTTGGCGGGTCCTCACCCAGGGCGTTGAGCGGCTCTTTGATGCTGAGGCGGTCGCCCAGCGTTCGGGCCAGATCAGGCAGGTCATAGGTGGTCAGGGCTTCGTGGACGGCATTGACCAACTGATTCCGGCTTCGCCCGAGCTCGATCACGTTCGACCACGATATCAGCCCCCGCGTCAATCTGACGGAATCGAAGAGGCGCCGTTCCATCGTTGCTGCATGGAGGGCGGGCACGCACACATGCCCCACGGCCATCAGATCGAGTGGACCCTTCCACTGCTGCCGGAGGAAACGCGCACAGACCTGGATATCCTCGGCGCGCATGCCCACGTACGAGCGGCCCAGGAGATAAGCCGTCAGAACATCCTTCGTATCGGCGCCGAAGAGACCGCCGCCGAAGCCGCGAGTGGATTGCGTTTCGCCGGTGCCGCGCAGATCCACGGCCATGACGACTCGGCCGGCATCAACGAGCTTTTGAATCGCTCCATCCACTGCGGCATCGGTTTCCTTGCCACCCTCGTGAACGTATAGCATGGCGCCGGCCGAGCGATCTCGCTGCGGAACGAACACGAGCGCCGGCAAGTGCACGCCATCGGCCGGCTTGAGGACTACCTTTCTTATTTCAACGTCATCGCGGCGGATCGTTTCTCGCTGCTCGATTTGAGACTCGGGCATTTCGGCAAGATTCCGAATGCCGGCCAGACGGCGGACTCGCTCGACCATCTCGGATTCAGGCACCGTGTCCCAGAGCCGCTTTCGCTGAGCAGCCAATTCCTTCTCGTAGTCCCGGTTCAGGTCGTATGTAGAGCGGGCGTCCTCCAGATGCATCACCTGCCCGTCCGGCGTGCAGCGAGCCTCCTCGTCACTGAGCAATACGATGCTCGGCTC
>CBFDDG010000325.1:0-5693 GCA_965603505.1 uncultured Phycisphaerae bacterium
GCGAGTGGCGAACTCACCAGGGAGCAAGCGGTCGTGAGACTGGCGGAGGCAACCAAGGAAGCCAAGCTTGGTTCGGCAGGCAAGGACAAACCCAAGTACTCCCCGGCACTCGAAGCATTATCCAAGGAATTGAAAGGGCGGGTGGCGAAAGGCGAACTGACGGCAGAGGATGCCAAGATCGCTTGGATGGAGGCTGCGGGGAAGGCCAAATCCAGTGCCACGGCAACCAGCGATCCCGTGAAGGAAAAGGAATGAACACACAGGATGAAAGGCAAGATGCGGAAGGCAGGCACCGGCCCCGAGGATTCACTCTGATCGAGCTGCTGGTCGTGATTACGGTCATTGGGATCCTGATCGGTCTGTCCGTACCGGCCCTATCCAGAGCCAGAGAGAACGCACGGCGGACGAAGTGTCTGAGCAACGTTCGGCAACTTCGGATCGCCCTTCAATTATATGCCGATAGTCATGACGGCCGCGTCCCCCCTCGCGATTACGAGGAAGGTGCCGTCTGGGTCGACCGCCTCGAGTCGTATTACGCAAATCGCAAGCTGTTACGTTGTCCGACGGACCGGAGAGAGGTCGAGGTGAGCTACTTGATGAATGGATTCATCGACTACTTCGTGATGCATTCCTTCCGCGGCAACTGGGATGAATTCTTTGGGGCATACAAGACGGGCGGCTTTCCGGGCATAAGATTGTCCAACATCCCCCAGCCGGCCGAGACGATTACCTTCGGCGAGAAGCGGGCGGATTCAGACGATGACTCGTATATGGACATCTGGCCCCCGCAGTATGGCAGCGACCATCTTACGGAGGTCGCTCATGGTAAGCACCGGTTGGGCGGCAAGGAGTACAGCGGTGGATCGAATTACGCTTTCGCGGACGGAAGCGTGCGCTTCTTGAAGTATGGAGCGGCGTTTAGCCCAAAGAACCTCTGGGCGGTGACGGAGCAATTCCGCAATGCTCCACTCCCGGAGCTGTGAACGGTGAGGATGATCGAATCAGCGACGACTGGCGGTGAGGACGTTCGACAAGTAGTATAAGAGGGTCTGTTCGGAATATCGTCTCAATACCTACTTCAGTTTAGGAGATGAACCATGAGTCATTCGACCAAGGCATGCATTCTGGCACTCGCTCTAACCGTGACTGCGAGAATCCCCTGCGTAGCCCAGGGCGTAGAGCCGCCGTTCACGTGGGAAGGCAAAGGCACAGCGTCGCTTGTCAGCGAGGGCGGGATTAACAAAATCGAGTTTCAGTTTGAACTATCCGTCGACGAACAGGGGATGTTTGAAGGGCGAACAAGTAATGAAGATGGCACGTCCCGCATCAAGCATGTCTTCTACGCCGACGAAGCTCACCATGAATTCGGCGTGTTCTCCCGAAAGGTCGCCATCGTCCTCATGATCAATGAGTACGGCAACGATCCGATACTGAGCATTCTGAACGGCCGTCTTCTCATCGATAGGTTCTTCTATGGCGAAGTGCTGCTCGCCCGCTATGAAGAAGGCAGTGATACTGCCAGAGCCCTTGGCGTCGGCAGTCCGGAGGCAACGTACATGCAGGACGGCGAACTGTCCTGGAGGGTGAAGTCGGTGCTGAAGGAATGCCTGCCCGTCGGGATGGTGAAGATCGAAGGCGATTACAAAGACGAAGACACAAGCGCTGCGACAGGTAGTGACTCCAGGGCGACCGGGGCACGGGACGGCGAGGCCATTGCCCTGTTCAACGGGCGGGACCTCGAAGGCTGGTATATCTATCTGGAGGATGCGGATGCCGATCCGCAGAATGTGTGGAAAGTCCGCGACGGCGAGATTCGCTGTACCGGAGTCCCCACAGGCTTTCTGCGTACCAGGCAAGAATACAGCGATTTCAAGCTCGTCCTCGAATGGCGATGGCCTGAGAAGCCCGGCAACAGCGGCGTCCTGCTGCGGATGAGCGGCGAAGAGAAGATCTGGCCCCTGTGCATGGAAGCCCAGCTCATGCACGATCGCGCCGGCGATTTCGTTGGAATGGGCTGCACGTTCAATGAGAACAAAGCGAAGAAGGACGGGCCCATCAGCTACACGCCACGCATGAATGACTCCAATGAGAAGGAACTCGGCGGCTGGAATACGTACGAGATCACGTGCCAAGGCGACACCATAGAGGCGACCATCAACGGCCAACTCCAGAACAGGGCAACGGGAGTAACCATCCGCAAGGGGTACATCGGTCTCCAGAGCGAAGGCGTCCCCATCATGTTCAGGAACATCACGCTGACGCCTCTTCGCTAAGCACTGTATAGGGTCCCTTTAGTGTCAGGATGCGGTCAAACCGCTGGTGTATGAATCTATTCTCGAGTAACCGCGGCGCAATGGATCGACATACATGAGGAATACATATGAAAGCTATGATCGTCTTGTTGTGCACTTTTGCAGGTCACACACTGACGGCGCAGGAGGTCATCAATCTATGGGCTGAACAGCCTCCCTATTCCAAGCCGAACTCGCTGAAAGAAACCGTCATTGAATCCTGGGGTGTTCCGTGTGCGAAGAATGTGACGAATCCAACACTGACCGTCTATCGTGCGCAGGGAGACCACTCCGATCGTGCCATGATCATTTTGCCGGGCGGTGGTTATGCGCTTGAATCCATTGTCGCAGAGGGACAGCGCATTGCCGAGTATCTGTCGTCACAGGGTATCGTCGCGGCGGTGCTGAAATATCGATTGCCGCTGACGGAGGCTTCTGACCAGCCCCACCTACTACCGATAACAGATGCTCGGAGGGCGATTGCCCTCATGAAATCCATTGCGGGAGACTATGGCTTTGATTCCTCGCACGTCGGCATCATGGGTTTTTCAGCAGGCGGCCACCTCGCCGCCGCTGTCAGTGTATTGACATCTGAGCAGCCAAACGAGAATCCGGGTTTTTCGGCATTGATTTACCCGGTGACCACGTTAAGCGCCGAAAATCAGAAATGGCTGGAGGAGAGCTTGTTTCACCGCAAGCTGACAGACGAAGAGAGAAAGCAATATGAATTGGCAGCCAACGTTACAAAATTGACGCCTCCTGCTTTTCTGCTGCATGCCTATGATGACGATGTCGTACCCATTGAAGAATCCTTACTGTACGCGAAAGCCCTTGCGCATGTAGGTCAAGATGTTGAGTTGCACTTGTTTGCTCATGGCGGGCATGGATTCGGACCGGGCAGGCCCGGCGATGGCACGTCTCAGTGGTTGAGCTTATTGGCGAACTGGATTAAGCGGCAGTAGCAATGACGAGAAGTATCTGTCCGTCACAGTCATCCACTTGTCGATAGCGTGATGGACAAAGAAAGAGGATCGAGCAGAACAGACCAACATGGATGAATAAGCAGAAAAAGGTGTGGGAGCCTATGAGTACTTCCCAAATAGTCGTTGTGGCGGCAGCGATCGGGCTGGGATGGCTGGGCGGTCCATGCCATGCCGAGAAGATCGTGCTGCGGCTGAAACCCGATGCGGTGCGACAGGAGATTGATGGATTTGGGGCGAGCGGGGCATGGTGGGCGCAAATTGTCGGGGGGTGGGAAGCGAGCAAGCGTAAGGAGATCGTGGATCTGCTGTTCGGCACAAGCGGGATCGGATTATCGATCTATCGCTATAACGTGGGAGCAGGATCGGGAGAGGAAATCAGGGATCCGTGGCGACGGGCTGAAACCTTCGAAATTGCGAAAGGGGAATATGACTGGGAAAGAGACCAGAACGCAATGCGGATCTTGCGGGCGGCCTGCACGGTGGGAGTGGAAAATATCATCCTGTTCGCCAATAGTCCGCCACGGCGCATGACCAAAACGGGATATGCTTTCGCCGGGCAGGACGCGGATAAATCCAATTTACGGGAGGATATGTATGAGGAATTCGCCCGGTACCTGGCGGACATCGCCGAGCACTTCATCGGCGCCGAGCGAATCCCGGTCAAAGGGATCAGCCCGATCAATGAGCCGCAATGGGACTGGGACGGGCACAGCCAGGAGGGATGTCATTATTCGGCCGAAGAAGTTGTTCGGTTGGTGGAGATGATGCTGCGCGAGGTAGAGGGGCGGGAATTGCCGGTAGCGGTGGAGGCGCCCGAGAACGGCAGCTGGGAACGGGTCGCGGACTTGCAGGGAAATGACTGGAGGCGATCGCCGGTCTACCTGGAGACACTGCTGGGCAATGCGTATGTCCGGGAGCACCTGGAGGGTTATGCCGTCCATTCGTACTGGGCCGACCTGGACCGGAAGAAGGCCTTTGCGAAATACTTCTTCGCGAAGTATCCTGACAAGAAGCTGCACATGACCGAATGGTGTCAGATGAAAGGCGGGCGGGATTACGGCATGGACTCGACGCTACACATGACGCGGGAGATCATGGACGATCTGACGTTTGGCGGCGTTTCGTCCTGGCAGTACTGGATCGCGGTGTCACGATATAATTTCCGGGACGGTCTGATCTACGTGAACGAGTCGGAACGAGAGATTCTCCCGACCAAACGGCTGTGGGCAATGGGGAATTTCAGTCGCTTCATCCGGCCGGGATTTCGGCGTTTCGAAGTTGAGCATAATTCGACGGTTTTGCGGGTGGTGGCATGTAAGAATCTAAATGGGGGCAAACTGGTGGTGGTGGTGATGAATCCGGGGGCGGAGAGCGAGGAAGTAGAGTTGCATTTTCCGACGGGAGGTCGGGCGAATATACTCGATGCGTATGAGACATCCGAGGCGAATGATTTGAGAGCTGTGAGCCGGAGCATGAAAGACCACAAGTATCGTTTCCCAGCGGAGAGTGTGACGACACTGGTTATTGAAGGGTCGGGAGGCAAGGAAAAGACGGGATCCTTCTAAACAGACACGCTATGTCACGTAACCTTTTTCCCCAAGGAGCAGATGATGACGAAAGGGACTCTCTGCCTAACGGTTCTATTGTTAGGCTCTACGCTGGCGTTGGGTCGCGAGCCGAAGGAGTACGACAGCGACGTTATTTACGATGAGAGCAAGATCCCGCATTACGACCTTCCGCCGGCGTTGGTGACCGCCGAGGGCAAGCCGGTCACCACCGCCGCGCAATGGCGGAACGTTCGTCGCCCGCAGATCCTGTCGCTCTTCAGCAACCTCGTTTACGGTCGCGTTCCGGAGCCGGAGAGCCCAATCGAGACAGAGTTCGAAGTCAAGAGGACCGACCCGGAGTTTATGGGTGGCAGGGCCACGCGCAAAGACGTGCAGATTCGCTTTAGCAACGACAAGGGCAAGGCGGAAATGCTCGTGCTCGTCTTTGTGCCCAATAAGGCGACTGAGCCTGTGCCGGCCTTTATGAAACACAGCTTCAACGACACGAAGTCACACGATTTCGATGCGCATCCCCTGCGGCGGGGTTGCCTGCGAAACGGATGGCCCCTGGGCGAGTTCTTCGACCGTGGCTACGCCTTCGTCGCAGTCTACCAACAGGACCTCGTGGGGCACAATGAAGTGGAGTTTCTCAGAGGCATCCATCCGCTCTTCTACAAGAAGGGACAGAGCTTTCCCAAGGCGCACGAGTGGGGTGTGCTTTCCGTCGTGGCGTGGGGCGCCATGCGGGCGATGGATTATCTGGAGACCGACAGCGATATCGATCCCACTCGCGTCGCGATCATGGGCCACTCGAAGATGGGCAAAGCGACTCTCTGGACCGCGGCCCAGGACGAGCGATTTGCGATGGCGAT
>CBFDDG010000326.1:0-5672 GCA_965603505.1 uncultured Phycisphaerae bacterium
CACGCAGTGTCGTTGGTGAATCAGAACAGTGCGCTCGCGCACGCAGCCACATGATGCCTTGCTTTGCCGCGGCGGAGGCCCGCAACGACATCGAACAATGGCAACAGGAACGGCTGGTACGATCGCAGCACCTCGCCGCGACTGTCCTACATACTGTCCTATTCTTGGAGTCACAAATAGTGTTGGGAGCGTATGTGGATAGTAACGCATTGTAGCACGTAATTCGTTGTGAAAAAGGGGGTTGCGTTCTAAATGCTTGTTTTCTAATACGTAATGGGGAGGGCGGGTTCGAATCCCGCCCTCTCCGTTCTCCTGTTTTGCGCGATGACAAGTGCGGTCGGGGTCTGCCCGCAGACGTCTCGGGCGCTACCCGTTGAATCGCATGACATGAGCGGATAGCATAAACAGCCGGGTCGGGCCGGTCTCGCCCGGCAGGCGATGTGATTCCTCGATGGTACGGGAGAAAAGACCATGGCTGAGGTGACGAGCAGACGGATGTTTCTGCGGCGGGTTGCCGGGGTGGCGGCCGGTCTGACGACAACGACGTGCGTGCCCTGGGCGGCGCCGGTCGCGGCATCGGAGAAGAGGCGTCTCAACGTCCTGTTTATCGCGGTGGACGATCTGCGGCCGCAATTGGGCTGCTACGGCGATCCCGTTGTGAAATCGCCGCACATCGACCGGCTGGCGGCGCGCGGGACCACGTTCACCCGTGCGTACTGCCAGCAGGCGTTGTGCAGCCCCTCACGGATCTCGCTGCTGAGCGGGCGGTATCCGGCCACGACGCGGATCTTCACGATCGGCCCGGCCCTGCGCGAGACCCTGCCGGACATCGTGACACTGCCGCAGCATTTCAAGGACCACGGCTACTTCGCGCGCAGCCTCGGCAAGGTCTACCACGTAGGCATCGACGATCCGCCTTCGTGGAGTGTCCCGTCGTGGCAGTCGCGGAAGCCCCGCTACGGCCCCGAGGGACAGGAAGCCGTACGGAAGTATAGGCGGGAAATGAAAGCCACCGGCAAGCCGATTCCTCGCCGTGGACAAGGCGCGGCGTTCTACGCCGGGCCGGCATTCGAGGGACCGGACCTGCCGGACGACGAACTGACCGACGGCGATATCGGGCGCGAGGCCGTCGCGGCACTGAAGGAACTCACACGCAAACCTGGGAAGCCCTTCTTCCTGGCCGTCGGATTCCACAATCCGCACGTGCCGTGGATCGCGCCGAGGAGATACTGGAACCTCTATCGCCCGGAGGATATTCCGTTACCGGACAATCCGTATCCGCCAAAGAACGCCCCGCACTTCGCGGCGCGAACCGGAGCCGACTTCTTCTGGTACGGCAACACGCCGAAGGATCGGGTGGTCACGCCCGAGTTCGGGCGCAAGTGCCTGCACGGCTATCTCGCCGCTGTCAGCTACATTGACGCCCAGGTCGGCCGCCTGCTCAACGCCCTCGCGGAGACGGGCCTGGAGAACGATACGCTCGTGATCCTCTGGGGCGACCACGGCTACTATATGGGCGAGCACGGCTGGTGGGGCGGCAAGCACAACAACTACGAGGGCGCCACGCGCGCCCCACTGATCGTCGCGGCGCCGGGCCAGGAGAAGCACGGGGTCAAGTGCGACGCGCTCGTCGAGTTCGTGGACATCTACCCGTCCCTCGTGGAGATTTGCGGCCTGCCCCCGGCGGACGGCACGCAGGGCAAGAGCTTCAGGCCGCTCATCGACAACCCCAACACCGACACAAAAGACCGCAGCCATAGCTGGTATCCCAAGGGCGGCTACCGGGGCATCGCGATGCGTACGGACCGCTGGCGTTTCGTCGAATGGCGCAAGGCCGGCGCGCCGAACGTCTACGAGTTGTACGACCATCGGATCGATCCACAGGAGAATGAAAATCTTGCGGTCAAGCCGGAGTACGCCGAGACCGTTCGCGAGCTTTCCGCGAAGTTGCGCGAGAGATTTCCTGCCGGACGATAGCAGGAGACGGCCGATCATGCCATTGGCCGAAAACGATAAATCTCGCAGCTTTAGGCATAAAATCCCACAAAAGGACAAATACGGATGCGATTGTCCCAAAAATTAGGCGGATTTGTCTTGACAATCGGTGGCCTTGGGGGGTAAGCTTTCGCCTCTTGCGGAAGGGCGCCCCCGGGAGAATTCGGAGAGTCTACAACTGTTCGGAGGAGGAGTTGAGATGAGAGTTGACGCGAGCGCCCTGACCTTTTGCACCGCCGGTATTCTGTTAAGCTTGTGTGGCCCCGTGCGAGCGGACGACACCGATGTCACGTACTCGTTCGGCGATTATTTCGACCTGAGGATTCCCGCCGATCCTGACGCCAGCAAAGGGTGGATGGACGATGCCGTGATTGACGTGCCGCAGCATCTCACCATTGCGGACCTCGACGTCACCATCAGCATCACGCACACGAATGCGTTCGACCTGAGGCTGTTCCTTGAGAGTCCTTCCGGCACGATCGTCCTCTTGAACGAATCCGATCCGTTCGGCGGTTTCTATCAAGGCGCGGACTACAGTTCCACCACGTTCGATGACGAAGCCGCCACGGCGATCGAGGATGGCGAGCCCCCGTTTGAAGGCCGCTTTCGACCTTTGGCGGGCCAGTCGCTCACCGCTTTCGACGGCCAGGATGCCTATGGGGCGTGGAAGCTCCAGGTGTACGACGCCTTCGCCGGCGACACGGGGTCGTTTGACTCGTTCACAGTGACGTTCGCCGTGCCGGAGCCGGCGACGGTAGCCTTCCTTATTCTCGGGCTGGGTCTGGCCGGACTGCCGTCGCGTCGCCGTTCTAAGAGGCGGCCGTAGACCTCCACTTCGATGTAGTGGTTCAGGTCGTTGGCCGTATTGCCATTACTATGAAGGCGGACGTAGCGCCCGCGCACCCCCCGGGCGTCGAAGATCTCGCCGAAGTGGGTATCGACGTAGTGCATATCCGCGCCGAGGCCCAGGCCGGCGGAGTTGTCCATGTCGTTGTTGAAAACCGTCTGCACGTCCGTGATGAAGTCGGGGTCGCCGGCAACCTGCGCGATCACATCGAAGTAGATGCGCGGCTCCTGGTGAAAGTGCCAGACCCGGATGCCGTAGATTTCGCATTCGCCCTGGAGGTCGATCGTGACGTACTGGACGGATGGGCCCAGCTCGACGTAGCTGCCTTCGGCCGCTTCCTTATCGCCATCCGTAACCATCGCGAGCTCGCCGATGACCGGCTCTTCGTCGCTGGCCGACACCGGCTTTCCGATTGCGACGTTTCTCGTCTCCGCCGGAGCCAGGAAGGGCGGTCCGGCTTCGGTCTGCACCGGCTTGGTCCGCGGGGCCCGGACATCCTTCGGTGTCCCTCGGAACTGCCGCTTTGGAAGCTCCACGCGCACCGGCACGAGCTTCGGCGTCTGTGTCTTGGCCGTCTCGAGAGCACCAGGCTCCGCCGAGAGAAATGCGGCGGTTCGCGCGGTGGATCCGCCCTTGTCATTCAGAACCCGGACGATGCGGAAGCCCTGGTTGTAGCTGTGTCGACAGCCCGGGTCGTTCCGCATGTGCATCCCGGAGCGAAGCCACCAGGGCGGATTGGTGAAGGAGCCGCCCCGCATGGCCGGGATGAAAAAGGACGCCGTCACCCAGGCGCTTCCATCGTTCGGCGCCCCGTCATAGCCCATGTGCCACATGTCCCGGCACCACTCCCAGACGTTGCCGTGCATGTCGTACAGACCCCATGCATTCGGTTGCTTCTGCGCTACGGGATGCGTTCGCTGGCCGGAGTTGTAGCGGTGCCATCCCATTGCGGCGATCTTGCCGGCATAGCTGCCCCGGGTCCCCGCCCGGCAGGCGTATTCCCACTCGGCCTCGCTCGGCAGGCGGATTTCCTCGTCGCTCTGCGCCGAGAGCCAGCGGCAGAACGCCATCGCGTCATACCAGCTCACGCAGGTCGCCGGGTGATCGTCGCCTTGTGAGAAACCGGGACTGCGCCAGCAGATCTCGAGTTCCGGATGCCAGTCCTTCCATTGCGAACGGGTCCAGCCCCAGCCTTCCTTCTCCGCTTCCGTGATGTACCCCGTCGCTTCGATGAACGCTCGGAATTGCCCGCGGGTCACCTCGGTGCGCCCGACCTCGAAATCGTAGTCGATGCGCACTTTGTGAATGGGCTTCTCCTCCTGGTCGTCGTCGGAGCCCATCAGGAATTCGCCGGCCGGGATGCGAACCAGGTCGAACGATACATTGCCAATTGTGAGACTGGTTTCTGAGGCGTGACTGGTGAGGGTACAAGACCATCGGCGAGGGTCCGCTTGCCGCTGAGACCTTTGCGCGGCGTGTTCCGCCGCGGCCCGACCTGCGTCCAGAACGACCCGAAAGCCCGTGCCGCAGTTGCGAAAGTTGCCCGTCCCGCGATACCGATACGTCAGGCCCACCTGTCGAGCGCTTCGCGACCAGCAGCCCCCTCGCAGAACATAGCGCCGGGCCACCTCAGGAATCCCGGGGTCGTCCGTTCGCGCGCTGCCGTCCGTCGGGGCGTCGTCGTAGCTGGGGTGCCACACGTCCATACACCATTCCCAGGCGTTGCCCTGCATGTCGTACAAACCCCACGGGTTGGGAGCCTTCGATCCGACCGGGTGCGTCGCGTCATCGGCGGTGCCATCGTACCAGGCGAATTCGTCCGGTTGCGGGGCGCCAACGGCTTCGCCGCCGGCCCGTGCCGCATATTCCCATTCTGCCTCCGTTGGCAGGCGCACGGAACGTCCCGTCTGCTCGCCCAGCCAGCGACAGAAGGCCAGAGCATCGCTGCGACTGAGCACCACGACGGGATGATCGTCCGACTGAGACAATCCCGGCCGTCGCCAGTCGAGGTTGCGATCGGGCCCGGCCAGGCCGCCCGCGGGACAAAGCCAGGCCCAGTTGCTGCGCTCGGCATCCGTCTTGTATCCCGTGGCCTCGACGAACGTCCGGAACTGCCGCACGGTCACCTCGGTGGCCATCATGGCAAACTCATTCGGAATCGTAACCTCGTGGACCGGCCGCTCATCGCTATTCCCTGCGCCCGAGCCCATCAGAAATCGACCCGCCGGCACCTGCACGAACCTGAAGGCCACCTCGCCCACCTTCAGGGTCGGGGCAGTCCCATAGCAGATGTTAAGGGTCACGAAATGCGTAAAAAGAAGGATGGTCGCGATTCGTCTGGGCCGCGTCGTGCGCGCGTTTCTCTCCCGTGCCATGGCTCTGTCCTTTCAAGAGTCTGATGGTGTGTGTGCGAGACCCGGCGCAACCGCGTCTCGCGTTTGGCCTATTTCACCGGCCGACCGTAGACTTCGACTTCGATATAGTGATTCAACTCGTCGTTCGTATTGCCGTTGCTGTGCAGACGGACGTAGCGGCCCCGCACGCCTTTGCAGTCGATCAGCTTGCCCTCGTTCGTCTCGGTATAGTTCATGTCCCGGCCGGCGCCGAGGCCGAGGGAGTTGTCGGTATCGTTGTTGAAGACCGTCCGGACGCCGGTCCGGAAGGTCCGGCTGTCCGAGACCCGCGCGGCCACATCGTAGTACACGCGAGGCCACCTGTGGTGATGCCAGACGACGATGGCGTAGATTTCGCACCGCTCGCGCAGGTCGATCGTCACATGCTGCGGGAAAGGACCCAACTCCACGAAGCTGCCGTCGACGACTTCCTTGTC
>CBFDDG010000327.1:0-5668 GCA_965603505.1 uncultured Phycisphaerae bacterium
CTTTTCCGCGCCGTCGATCATCGTACGGAACTTGTACAGGCTGAAGAGCCGGCCGCCCTTGCCGACCCGCTCCTGCCGGTACAAGACCGGCCCCGACGAGGTCAGCTTAACGAGCAGGGCCGCAAGAATCATTGCAGGAAGCGCGCAGATGAGAATAACAAGCGAACCGGTCACATCAAACAGCCGGATCAGAAGCTCCACCGCTTTCGGAGTGCTGGCTGCCGAAAAGACGGTATGGTCGCGGCGAACCTGCCTGTCCGCTTCCACACAAGGCGCCGGCTCGTGAACGCACAGCCCAATGGCACGGCCATGCCCCTCGTCACATTCGACGAGTATCGTCCCCACCGCCTCATCGAGGTCTACTTCACTCACGTGCGCTCCCTGCCCCATAATTACCCTCATCCCTACCTATCAACTCAGAAATTAACCGCCGGCTTGTGGACCATACGGGGCACGCCGGCGATGAAAATAGCTTACGCCTGTTTTAATATCGTAAAAAACGCCGCCTAAAGACAAAAAATTATAGGCGAGAAGCATGTTGCTTCAAGAGAAAAATCGCATGGCGCAGTCCCTGGCCGTCACGCAGATACACGTACGTGTATCTCGTCGCCGCCCCAAGGTCCTGGAAGACGGCGTTGCACAGGGCTGCTGTAGGGATGTTGATGATGGTTTTGCCCGTGATCGCCGGCGCACCTTCCCGGCAGATGGATTTTCATCGTGGCCAAGCCTGCCCGGATCATTGGCGGCAGATTCACGTATGTACTTTGGCGATCGGTGGCCCGGTGCCTCTCTGCGGCCTGGCGTAGAACTCCTGCTCGAACCTCCTAAGATCCGCTTCGGTCACCCCCAGCCGGGATGCCTTCCGGTGATCCCGAATCGCCGCTTTCAGGGCCGCGCGACACCCCCGCAGGGCCTCCCGGCCCCGATGCAGATGGCGCAGCGGGGCAAGCGTCATGTAGTAGGCAAAGAAGACCAGCGTCCAAAGGTGGAAGTAGGCTTTCGAATGGAACCTCGACTGGAAAATCAGCCGACAGCGAAATACGCAGTACCATATCTTGGGGTCGGCGAATCCTCTGTGACTGCCCCAGGTGGCGTGGTACGAGATGAATTCAGGCACATACAGGAGTCTATAGCCTGCCCGCCGTACAACAACGGAGTAGTCACATTCCTCCGTCGAGAAGAAGTACGCCTCCTCCAGCATACCCACCGTTTCGAGAACCCGGCGGGAAATCAACATCATGGCGCCGGTGACAAACCCCACCTCGCACACCTTGTCGTATTGTCCCCGATCCTCCCGGTCCTTGCCCCGGACGAAAGCCCGGCCCCAGAGATGGCTGATGCTCCCCCCCGCATACCAGAAGACCCGCGGCTTGTCCAGGTAATAGACCTTCCCGCCGACCAGCCCCACGTTCCCATCCTTCTCCATGACGTCGACAGCCGGTCCCAGCGCATCAGGGGCCAGGACCGCATCGTTGTTCAGCAGCAACACGTAGTCAGTATCCTCTCGGAGTGCATACCGTATCCCTGCATTGCACCCGCCGGAGAAGCCAAGGTTGCGCGTGTTGAAGACAAAGCTGCACTGTGGAAAGGAATCCCGGAGTCTCTGTGCCGACCCATCCGTCGAGCCGTTGTCCACGACGACAATCCCGTGGTTTGGGTAACGAATCCCCAGCAGCGAATCCAGACACCGGCTCGTGTGCTCATACCCATTCCAGTTCAGGATGATAATCGCCACTTTCGGCCACACTCGGGCTTCCTGTGGCTGGGAGCCTGCGCTGATCATATCCGCTTGACCATTTCAAGAATGATTGGGGCACATGGGGGTTCCGCTCCCGACCGGACCGCGGCGTGTTCTCGGGGGATTTTCATGCCCTGGTAGTACGCTCCCATCAATCGTGACGTGCCGAGCTTCGCCTTAAGCCATCGCGCCATCATTTGCGTGCGGCTTCCACCGAGAAGCAGAAAGGCGAAAACCGAAGCCCAGAATCTCACGGAGCGTCCAAGTCCCAGTTGCCACAATCCGCGGACAAGTGCGAGCAGTCCTCGGCGCGAATGGGCTTGCCACGACAGTGGGCCGTAAACGTAGTGGTCCATATCGCGGCGGATCCCCGCATAGACAGCCGCTCCCCGGGTCTGCTGGACCGATCGCGCGATCTGCAGCATCCCGCCGATCAGATTGACGCACTGCTCGGGTCGCCTCTCCCCGGGCGCAAAACGCCCTTTTTCCGAATCCGCTACGCCGAAGTGCCACACAAACGACGGCAGGTGGACCGTAAGAAAATCCGATATGTAGAAGCCATTCTTATCCAGCAGGACGTTGGCTGTCAGGTGAAGTTGATACAGCAGCGTTCCGTCGAATCGATCGGTATCATAGGACAAGGCCGTCGCTCTGTGGATTGTGTACCCGGAGATAAAGACCGACCGGCGAAAAAACGTGATCAGCGACGCCTCACCTTTGGGGAAAAACCGGTCGCCATCGAAGTACCTGTGGATGTCCACGATCGCACCAGTGGCACGATCGACCGAGTAGTAGCTGCGCAGGACGACCCCGATATCCTCATGCGTTTCCACCGCCGTGCGGACCCGCTGAATGGCGCCCGGCAGCAGGAGATCGTCATCCCCCATAAACAGACAATACTCTCCCTGTGCGAGGCGCAGCAACTGTCGCAGGTTCGCATCATAGCCAATCGTCCGATGATTCCGGTGCAGCGTGCATCGGATACAGGGATGCCGCTCATGGAAATGCGTCACTACCGATTGGACATCCGGATGGCGGGGAGAGCCGTCATCGGAAATGACTACTTCAAATCTGGCGCAGTCCTGGGCGGCGATGGATTCCAGCAAAGTCGCCAGTTCCGCCGGTCGGTTGTAGGTCGGGATACAGACAGATATCAGGGACATGCGTGCATTAGGCGGTTAGTGTCTGACGCGCGGCGCAGACCGTGGTGGATGCATGTTTCTCCTTGACGACATCAACAACATAGCGCATGGCCAGAAACTCTTCGAACAGCGCGCAGGTGAATCGATTGAGCCGGTTGCTCTTGCTCTTCGGCATGAATCGAAATTCCGGCACGATCCGCTTCAAGACGAGATCGCTCGATGCGAACAGCTCCACGATACTCTTCCGGGTGAAGAATCTCAGATGGGTGTCGTCGAGTACGCCGTCCGGGCCGTATCGCCACCGGCCTCGCAGGATCAGAGGCAGAACGACCCGCCAATGCCTCACGTTGGGAACGCTCGCGATGATGTGCCCCCCCTCTCTGAGAAGCTCAGCCAGTCTCTCCACGACAGTCCACGGATTCACAAGATGCTCCAACACATCCGCCAGGACGATATAGTCGAACCGGCCCGGGGCAAACGGCAGTTCCAAGCCTTCAATGTCCGCACAGATTACCCGATCGATGTGGCTCTGGGCAATGGCCGCAATCACAGAATTCTTCTCCACTCCGACCACCTCGGCAGCTCGACCGCTGGCCTTCAAGGCCGCACCGGTCCGGCCTTCACCACACCCAACGTCCAGGACCCTGTTGGGGCCCGCTTCGATGAGCTGGGCCAGGACCTGTCTCGGATCGCGGTAATAGCTGCTGGGCTTTTCCGCCGGGTATTCAGCCATCGTGCTCCTGCAGCAGCTTCATCACGGTCGCCTGCGGAAAACGCATGGGAGAAATCCCTTCGGGATGATCTCTGTGCCGGATACCACGGAGCACTAACATGAAATCCTGCTCCCAGCCCGTCTTTCCATTGCCGCGAGGATACAGGTCTTGAACTTCTTCGCCCAGATCTGCGGTGTGAACGAAGAAATGATTCTGCGGCTTGCCTCGCCGAAGGCGGACAACTGCGCGCTATCGGACGACACGCGAACCATCAGCCCGGCCAGCTCGTCAACGGAGTCGGGAGCGAATCGATATCCGTTCTCTCGCTCCCGGCAGAGTTCGGGTACACAGCCGCAGCGCTCGCTCACCAGGACCGGCAGCCCACACGCCATCGCTTCGTTGACGACCAGCCCCCAGGTCTCCGAAACACTGGCCAGAACCAGGCAGGAGGCCAGGGCATAATACGGCGGCACCGCATCGTACTGCTTCCACCCGGCGAAGTGCACGCCGGGAATCTCGTCGGCTCGTACCATCTCCTGTAATTGTCTCTCCTGCGGACCACTGCCCACCAGGACCATGCCCCACTGTCCCCCACCCCGACGGTACTGAGAGAATGCCTTCAGCAGCGCCCGCAGGTTCTTTTCGGGCGACAGACGCGACACCGTCAGAAAATACCGCGTCGGCAAGGCCAGTCGCTGCCGCTCGCGAGACTCGTTCCGGCGGACATGGTCGGCGCAGGTTGCATACCGCTCATTGTCCACCATGTTCCCCGTCCGGAAGACACATTCTCGCTTCACGCCGAGTCGCAGCGCGTATTCCTCCGCCCGCTCGCCGGTGACGGCCACCGTCGTGTATCGTCTGACGAGCCGGCTTTTCAGTATCTCCGTCCACCCTCTTCGAACCTTATCGTGGTACGTTGAGACAGACCGCAGGACCGTGGGGATCCTCCGCTTCCAAGCCCACCTCGCTGCTGCGATCATCGCCGGTTCCGAATAACTCCCGACGACGATCACCTCCGGCCGAATCTTTTCAAGCACCGCGGTGACGGCAGCGGATTGCCTTCGCCACGGGATCGCCTCAACAATCTCACCCGGAAAGATCGTCCGGCGCGGAAAGCCGAGGTCGTCTCCGTCCGGCCGCCAGGGATACTTCCGCTGGCTATCGGCCACGTCGATCACCTGCAAGCCCGGCAACTGCTCCGCCAGCGCGCGCAGACAGGCGATATGACAAACCCCTACCGCCGGCACCACCAAGCCGATCCTGGTCGCTTCCGTCGTTTCGCAACGGCTCGCCGATTCCTGAATCAACACCGCGTTGTCCATCCCATCCATCCGAACCGCCCTGCTATCTGCCGGACGACGCCACAAGGGGCGTCCCCGCAACCTGCCCGTGGTGCGACTCGGCCCCCGCCTTGGCAAGCAGGTCCAGGTAGCACATAGAGGCACGTTCAATACTGTAATTCCGGCGAATCGCCCGCAGCCCGTTCGCCCCCATGGTTCGAAGCGTCTCCCGGCTGCTGCGCAATCTCAGGATCTCTTGCGCCAGGTCCCCTTTGCGGCCGGGCTCGATCCAGACGCCGCACTCTTGCTCCCGGACAATCCGGGCGATCTCCGAGGCACGAGGCACAACCGCGGCGACCGGGACTCCCGCCGCCATCAGCCCAAACGTCTTGGAAGGAACCGACAGGCCCTCTTGACCGTTCAGCAGGGAGACGAGCCCCAGGTCCGCCAACGACAACAGGCAGGACAATTGCGCCCGGCCCACATAACTGTGGAAGCGACAATTGTCCAAGCCCTTGCCCCTTGCATAGTCCATGGCCCACTTCTTCTTATGGCCTTCTCCGACAAGGAGGAAAACGATCTCGCGCTCCCGTCGGAGCAGTTCGGCGGCCCCCATGATCGTCTCGACATCATGGAAACGTCCCATGTTTCCGAAGTAGCCGACCACGAATTTGCCTGCCACATCGAACGTCTCCGCGAGAGGGTTGCCCCGGCGTGGGACCGGCCGGATGGCCTTGTCGTCACACCACACGTGAATGTGATGGAGATTGCCGTTCGCCATGACGCCGCCGCGAT
>CBFDDG010000328.1:0-5645 GCA_965603505.1 uncultured Phycisphaerae bacterium
CTTCTTGACCATCGCTATCTGCTCGTCGATCAGGCCGGGAGGTGCGGCGTTGCCCCCCGGCACGAACTCGCCGAAGGGGCGTCCCATCCTCTTGAGGTCTTCGCGAAGCAGGCGGCGCATTCTGTTCAGTTGATCGGCGTGCTCCGGCCCGGCGGCGAGGTTGGTCATTTCGTCGGGGTCACTGCGCAAGTCGTAGAGCTGGTCGGCATCGAAGAAGCCCGGGTGCACGGCGCCTCGGACGCCGATCCCCAGTCGCCCGATGTAAGACATCAGACGAGGCAGACTCTCGGGCCTGGCTCGTTTGATCGCCTCTACCTGCTCTTTCGTGTATCGCACGGCGATGTACTTCCAGTCCTTCGTCGCCACCGCGCGGGCGACGCCCATCTCGAAGTAGAGGTGATCTCGCCACGGACTCGCCGTGCCGTCATCAAACAGCGGCACCAGGCTGTGCCCATCCAAACGATAGCCCGCCGGCACCCGTGCCCCCGCGATCTCAAAGAAGGTCGACGCCCAGTCGATGTTCTGCACCAACTCATCACAGACCAAGCCCGGAGGAATCCTGCTCGGCCATCTGGCGATGCACGGGATGCACGTCCCATCGCGCGAGAACAGCGAGGCCTTTCCGTCTCGTCCGTGATCCGGTGCGAATACGATCAACGTATTGTCATCGATACCCAATGCCTTCAGTTTGTCCACAATCGCGCCGAGCGCATCGTCGATCCACGCCTCGCCGGCCGTGGGACTGTTCGAGTCGAATCCATTTCGCTCAACGGTCTTGAGCAATTCCGCTCGAGGCGTCATCCCGCGCGGCACCGCGTCCAACTGCCCCTCGCCTGAAACGAGCGGATGATCCATCGATTTCCGCCAAGACCCTTCGCCGCCGTGGAGGAGCGTCGGACAGCAGTGGAGATAGAAAGGCCGGTTGCGGTTCTCCTCGATGAACTCCAGAGCGGCCTGCGTGGTCCATTCGGGGTTGTGCTCCGCATAGGGCCGCTTCATGTTCTCAGGATAGATATGCTTCGCCCAGGAGAATCCAAGAGACTCGATGTAACGTCGCATCGCACGCTCGTTGCGGCGGAAGACAGCCGTGGCTTCAGGTCCCGCCTCGGTACCCTTGGGGATGTCGAGGATGCCATCACTGCCTTCAAAGAACTCCGGCTGATCCAACCGTGAGACGAGGTGATACTTCCCGACGAACCCTGTGGCATAGCCGGCCTCCCGAAGCACGCGGCCGACGTTCATCCGGTCCGACTCCAGCGCCATGTTGAAATTCGGGTATCCCTGTCGTTGCTCTCCGCCGCAGGCTTCTGCGTAGAGCTTGCTGTACGAGTTGCCGGCGTAGCGTCCAGTCAGGAAGCCATACCGAGAAGGCGTGCAGACCGTGCTGCTGACGTGGGCCCGGGTGAACAGAACGCCCTCTCGTGCCATTCGATCCAGGTTCGGCGTCCACGTCTTGCCGCCATAGGCCCCGATGCTCGTTTTGTTCTGATCGTCGATGAGAAAGAGAATGATGTTCGGGCGTCTGGCTGTATCGCCACGTGGGTCGAGTTCGGCTCCGCGTGTTACCCTTGCCAAAGATAAGAATCCTAAACCAAAGGTCAGTCGAGCCAGAAATGTACGGCGGTCGATATGGACCGGCCGTGCGGCGGATTTGCAATTATCCATACGTCGATATTTCTCCCGTGCCTGCGTTGCCAATGTCGGGCAGGGGCCATCGCAGCCCCCGTCCTCTATTCCACCTATCCGCCGTCTTCGTTCGCGCGCGTACGGGTCGCCTACCGTTCCCTTCTAAGTTCCATCCTCCGCTGTTGCCGTTCATCCCGTGATTCGGACGGCACCTTACCTGTCCACCGCTTGCCCTGTCCGCTTGACGGCTCGGCCATCTCATCAAGCCACGCATCATACAGCCTGGAAAGCTGCTGAACCTTCTCCGGATACTTGTCGTTCAGGGCGGTAGCTTCCGACGGGTCCGCTTCCAAGTCAAATAGCTCCAGCTTCTTTGGGTGGGCCACAAGCTTCCACTTCCCGCGACGTACCGCCCATTCGCCGGACCGGCCCCCTTCGCTCCAGAAGAGCTGCTCGTGCAAAGTCCCGGTCTTGCCCTCCAAAACGGGCAGCAGGCTCTTGCCGTCGAATGGTTTCTCCGATGGCATCGGCAGGCCGGCGGCCTCCAGCGCGGTGGGCAGGATATCGAACGAGATGATCGGGGTGTCGAGGCTTCGCCCGCCCTTGAAGCGAGCAGGCCACGAGACGATGAGCGGCGTGCGTATTCCACCCTCGTAGTTCCACTGCTTGAAACCCCGCAGAGGGGTATTGACCGCGTGCATCGCCTTGGACCCGCCATTGTCGGTGAGAAAGAAAAGCAGCGTGTTCTCCCAGAGGCCTTCGGCCTTGAGTGTTTCAACAACGCGACCCACTCCGGCGTCCAGGTGTTTTAGCATGGCCATCAGAATATCCCGCTGTTTATCGCCGGTGTTAAAGAGCTTAATATCGTCTTGGGGCGCCTGAGGCGGCGCGTGCACCGCATTGTAGGCCAGATAGCAGAAGAACGATCGGTCTTTATGCCGCTGGATGAAGGAGACGGCTTCATCCGTCAAGCGGGTGGTCAGGTAACCCTCGTCCTGAGTCGGCTCGAAGCCCCGGTAGAGCGGCGAGTCCGGGTTGTCGAGCTCGAAGTAGTCATGCGCGCCACGACCGAGGAACCCGTAGAACTCATCGAATCCGCGTGCACAAGGACTATATTCGCGCGTCAGCCCCAGGTGCCACTTGCCGAACGCGCCACACACATAGCCGGCGGGCTTGAGGAACTGTGGGAAGATCGTCTCGGCCAGCGGTAGGCCGCTGCCACCCTCCCCGGCCGTGTAGATGCCCGCGCGCTGCTGATAGCGACCCGTCATGATGCCCGCTCGGGTGGGCGAGCAAACGTTGCCGCTGATGTAACCCTGCGAGAAGAATATCCCCTCGTGCGCGAGGGCGTCCATGTGCGGCGTGGACACCTCGTTCGGATGATACGGGTTGAAGCTGATGTCCGCATAACCCTGGTCATCGGTGAGGATGACGACGATGTTGGGCCCGTTGGACCGGCGCGTCCGGCTCGAAGCGAGTCGAGGCAAGGTCATCGCCACCGCACCGCAGCCGATCATCTGCAGAAAGCCTCTTCGAGTCACGAAACTCATCTATGCCCCTCTTCAACGGTTCGGAGTAATTCTGGCTGTGTACCGCAACGAGAATCGGGCCTCTCCGTCTGTCAGACCAGAGACGTCCGCGCATCCAGTTCGCAGCTCACGGCCACAGTTGCACTTTGCCCATATTGGCTTCCAGGATGTCACGATCCGCCTGGTCGACGATACCATCGCCGTTGATGTCGGCCGGAGTGACCGGGGCCTGATCGATCTGAGTGCCATTCGCCAGATACAGGATCGCCGCCTGAGGCAGCACGGTCGCGTAGATGCGGAATTCATCGATCTTGCCGTGATAGAGCCGTTGCGGTGTGGGCTGGTCGCTTGCGCCGATCCGCATACTACCCGTACCCGGCGTCGATTGGAAGGCATCGGTGTTCTCCGCCACCAAACGGCCGTTGTGATAGATCCGTTGGGTCCCCTCGATCGCGTTCTTGACCAGGGCGTAATGGTTCCACTGATCTTCCCAATCCGCCGGACTCGCCTCGCTCCATACCACGCGGTCCACCGGAGCGATGCCGTGGTCGAATACCACGCGCCCCTGCGAGTCCGGACACATGAGCTGCATGCTGAAACCGCCTGCGCCGGTCGCATGGAAGACCGCGTCGTTGGCGAACGGTTGGAAAGCAGGATCTCCATAGACCCACAGTGACACAGTCAATTCCGGACCGACCATGCCCCCAAAGACGGCGCCGTCCACGTCCAGGTAACTGCCTGAGCCCGAAAACACGACCGCTCCGGAGCCATCGTACCCACCCTGCGGGTCGAACGCGGCCCCCGCGGATTGTATGGCAGATGCCAGACCCATCTCATCGTCATACCCAACGGTCCAGTTATTCAGACTGTCAAACTTATGCCACATGGCCGGCTCTGACGATGGCTCCGCTGCGACTACCTGGGTCGTGCCTTCCAACCACCGTTCCGTCAAGATCGTCAGGTCCTCCGCGTCGACCGTGCAGTCGCCGTTCAGATCGCCGGGCAGAGTCCTCTCGGGCACGCATCGCTGTGGGAACAGACGCAGTTGGTCAAAGTACACCGTGACCCTCTGGGTGCTGCCTTCCGACAGCGTCACGCCCAAAACCAGGCTCTTGACCTGCGCCAGGTTCACCCCGGCAAACCGGGCAAGATCCAAATCCACCAGGCCCCATGCCCGGTTGTGGATGATCGCAGGATCGTCAATCGTCACGCGGGCCGTGTCTGCTCCATCGCCGAGTTCCACGTAGATGTTTTCGACAAATCCCTGGTTCGGGTCGCTCGCGAAGTCAAAGCCCAGGGCCCGGATGCCGTTGGCCGTCAGATCCATATCCCGATGGAGAACCAGCGCCCCACCCAATCCATCCTCCGGCATAAGGTCCACACCCACGGCATTACCATCCGCCGCAAACGTGGTTGATACCCAGTTGTAGGCCGACCCCTGTTCTTCCCAGACCTCCAATACGGCCTCCCAGCCGGCATAACCATTGAAGTCATCGATCACCAGCGTGGCCTGGACCGTGAAGCTCCAGACATCGCCTCTACGAATCTCACCGCTCTGGCCGTCAACCTGATCCACGCGCCAGTAATACATCCGGCCGAAGACCAACTCGCCCGGATCGAAGCTGTTGGCGTCCTGGCGTCCCTGGTACACGCCCAGGGGATTGTCGATCTCGGAATCCGTCACGGCAGTGACATCCGTGCCGAAGTACACGTCGTGGCCACTGGTGGCCGCTGTGAAATCGCCGGGATTCCATGCGAGGTCCGAATCGACCGAAACGCCGTCGCCAAACGGAGACGGTTTCCATGCCTTGGACAGATCCATCCCAGCGGTGTCGGCGGTCACCACGGTCTGGTCCAGGTCCGGATCATATTCCACCATGAGCCCGCCCCGGCTGCCGTCCTGCCCGAACGTGGTGATAAAGCCCGCCTGGGCATCCGCCTGGACGGAAGCCGTCTGATCGCCCGCCACAATCAGGGTTCCGTCCGTGATGTCCATGGTCACCGCGCCCAAGGTCAATGACTCGACCTCAAGGGTGCCTCCGTTCAGCTCGATACGGCCGTTGTTGCTGCCGAGGAAACCCAGGGCCTTGAACGACCCGCCGTTGAGGGTGAGGGTGCCGCTGCCCTCGGTGAGGCCGAACTCCACCTGGCCCTGGGAGCAGTCCACGAGGCCATCGTTCACGATGATCACGCCATCGCCGATGCGGCCCAGTGTGATCCTGGAGGCGATGACCTGCCCCCCGTTGTTGACCACGATGGTGCCGGTCGTCTCCTCGCGCGCCGCCAGGAAGAGGCGGTCCGTGCAGCGCAAAGTGCCGCCATCGACCGTCAACGTAACGGCGCCTTTATTGGCCGTATAGGAGATCCGAACTTGCTCGTTGGTAGCTTCGGCGTCGGCGACATGAGTCGAATCGATCAGCACCTCGACGTCCGGACCATCGATCTGACACTTGTTGTCGACGGCCGGATCGGGAATGCCCTTCTGCCAGT
>CBFDDG010000329.1:0-5641 GCA_965603505.1 uncultured Phycisphaerae bacterium
CAGGGCGTTTGGATGTCAAACTCATCCTGCACGAGCACGGCTCGCCGGTCTTCGATCATTGCCATGCCCCGCGACACGGAACGCGCGAATTCCTGATAGGCCTCGGTCAATTCGACGACAACGGCCGGTCGCGCACCGTTCACGTCCGTTTTCGTGAAACGGGATTTCGCCAGCGGGTCCTGGTCCTTGCCGCCGAGCATGGGGACATTGTGACTGGCGGAGTTCAGCCGGTAGTACGACCAGCGCCGGCCGCCTCGCTTGCCATCCCAGTAACCGGGCAGGTTGTAGTTCTCGGCGCCGAGGTCACGGACCCAACGAACGCCGAGGGCATCGAGCTCAAAGTTGCCCAGATCGAGATGCCCGTGGTTGACCTGGTTGTACCCCGCCTTGATCCCCGCAAAGAGCGCGTCCGGATCGTCCCAGGCGCTTCGCATTGTGACCACCTCGACAGGGCCTTTGAAGTAGTAATCAAGCTGTCGGCGGGCCGCTCGGGCCGGGGGACGAGACGAGTACCAGACCAGATGCCCGGCATTGGCTGAGCGGCCGGCAATCTGCTCGTGTTCGGACCACGCATACAGTGGGTTGTGGAAGGTACGCGCCAGCCAGAACATGCAGGATATCGGCCGGCGGGAGCTTCGCTCGCCGACGTCGGCAAAATTCAGATACAGCCCGGTCGGTCCCGCTGTGTAGACCGGGAAAAACCCCGCCTTCGACAGGCCGTCAATTTCGAGAAGACCGAATGTATTGTCCAGCGCCGTCTCCAGCGCGGTCAGTCCGTAGGCGGTGTAGTGCGTCGCGTAGCTCCAATAGCCGGGCCCTTCGCCCCAAGCCCCGTCGGGACCGTAGCTCTTGAGCGCGCGGGGCAGCGACTTGACCGCCGCCGGTACGATCCGCTGGGCATAGCTCGGGTCCGTCTCCGCGATCGCCAGCGCGCCGACGATCATGCCCCCGTTGCAGACCTGGTTCCAGTTGTGCTCGCTCCTGGCCCACCAGCCATCCTTCTCATAGACCTCCAGCCCCGGCTTCAGGCCCTTTTCGATGAGGGCCTCCCGGATCGTCGCCCGGGTCGTCTCATCGAGATAGTCATAGAGCCAGTCGTATCCGATGCCCACCGCATGCGACATCTCCGCCGTGTCGAGAAAATGCGATGGGTTCCAGTCCTGAAACGCACAGACCTCCAACAGGTTTTGCCTGGCCTTGGCCGCGTACTTCTCCTCGCCCGTCCAGCGATAGGCCAGAGCCAGCGCGTAGATCCGCCTCAGGCAATCCCGGCTCACACTGAGCAACCGCGGCCCGACCCTCTTGTACACGAGCGGCGACCTCGTCAGGCATCTGTCGGCATCCTCCTTCACATCCCGCCAGCACTTCTGCAGGGCCGGGTCTTCCGGATAACACGCCCTCAGCCGGCCGAGGTCCTTGTCCTTGAGCATCAGCCGCGGATGGCCGCGATCAAGCGTGGACAGGACCGAGGCCTGCTCCGCCGCATTAGCCAGGGCCCACGAACAAAGGGATACGGCACAAATCCAAACCAGGTGCTTCATGACTCACCTCCAAGCACTACCACCAAGACCTCCATACTCGAGCCGGCCTCTCCCCGGACAGTTTATAGGCGTCCCCGTGCATCGAACGCAAGGGAATTTCGGCCCAATGCCACGGAGCGTCACCGCAGGCGACCGCGCCGAGGTTGACGGCTCCCTTCCTGTGGCGTATCATGCGGCAAAACCGGTTCAGGTTGGAGACCTACGATGAAGACGTCCGTCTATGCAACGAAAGACGAGATGGGGGCCGCCGCCGCCAACGCCGCGGCCGAGGCGATCAGGCACGCCATACAGGAGAACGCTCTGGCCTACATCATCCTGGCAACGGGAGCCAGCCAGTTCGAGATGCTCGAGCACCTCGTTGCCGCCGAGGGCATCGATTGGCGGAAGGTCGTCATGTTCCACCTGGATGAGTATATCGGGCTTGCGCCCGACCACCCCGCCAGTTTCAGGAAGTACCTGAAGGAACGATTCGTGGACAAAGTCGCCCCCCTGCGGGAGGTGCACTTCGTCAAAGGCAATGCAGGGGACCCGGCCCGAGAGTGCGGGAAGCTGGCGAGGCTCATCGGGGCCCACCCCATTGACGTCGCCTGCGTGGGTATCGGCGAGAACGGCCATCTGGCCTTCAACGACCCGCCGGCCGATTTCGAGACGGAGGAACCCTATCTCGTGGTGGAGCTCGACGAGAGATGCCGAAGACAGCAACTTGACGAGGGCTGGTTTGAGACGTTCGAGAAAGTCCCCTCGCGAGCCCTCTCGATGAGCATCCGGCAGATCCTGAAAAGCAAGCAGATCGTCGTCACCGTGCCCGACGAGCGCAAGGCCGAGGCCGTCAAGAACGCCCTGGAGGGCCCCGTGACACCCGACTGCCCCGCCTCCATCCTCCAGCAACACCCGGACTGCGTCCTCTTCCTCGACGAGCCCGCCGCCGCCCTGCTTGTCGGGAAATAGGAAACAGCACAGCGCGGCCTTCGGCCGCAGCCAAAACGCGTTTTTTCACTTTGGGGGCTGCCGGCAGGATTGTATGCCGGCCCCCCGCAAAACACGCCTGTTCCGAGCAATCAACGGGATCCGGCCCCAAGTCTGCTGGCAGCCTGCTATGCGCTAAACGCAATCTCAGCATGAGAAATCTGCGCAAGAAAACAAGGTTCTCACAGGTGGTAATACGATCGGATGCCGGACTACAGATCGAAGGTGTGCAGGCCGCCGACGGGGGTGATGATCTCGGTGGCGACGGGGAGGCTGCGGGGGCGGTAGTATTGCTCGGCCAAGTTTTCGATCAGGTCGTCGGCGTGCTGCGATTCCACGACGGCCACGATGCAGCCGCCCATGCCGGCGCCTACTAATCCCGCGCCTGTCACTCCGAGCGTGGCCAGGGCGATATCGACCAGGGTGTCGATCTCGCGGAGACTGACGTTGTAGCCGCCCCCCTGCCGCCACAGGCGCGCCCGCTCGACGCGCTGCGGGTCGCCGGATTCGAGGTCGGCGATCAGGGCGTCGATCCGTTCGTCCGGGTACGTGTTGTCGATCGGCATGCGAACGCCGTTGACCGTTCGCGTCACGCGGTCACCGTCGTGGGAGAGATTCATCAGCTCGCCGAACCGCTTCATGTCGCCCGATTTCAGACAGGCCGGGACCCTATCCGCGCGGATGCACTCGCAGAGACCATAGAGACACACCTGCCGGACCGGGTAGCCGTCGGCCGGCTCATCGTGACTGCGAAAGACACGGTGCATCTTGGCCCTGTCCTCAGGGAGCTGTTCGAGCAGTTCCGCACGGCGCGCACACTGCGGTAGAGATCGGATGATCCGATAGATCTCGCTTTCACCGACGCCGAGCGTGTCGGGATTGACGTCCCGGAGATGCTCGAGTTTCTTCGCGTATTGGGGGAACCGCTTCTTGATCAGCATCAGGCCGAAGATGTAGGCCGCCACGCGACTATTGAACGCGCTGCGCGCCCCGGCTTGTTTCTTGGCCTCGATGCCGCTGTTGGCCAGCACGAGGCGGTAGCCCTCGGGCATGGGAACGCTCTCGACACTCGCTGCGAAACCGGTCGCGTGGAGGATGGCGTCCGGCTGGGCAAACACAATGGCGGCGTGATCGCTGCTGCCTCCCCGCGTACCGACGTACCATTCCCCGTAGCCGCAATGCCGGACCATGTCCGTGCGATTGACGTCCAGGGAATTCAAGCGGACAACCGCCTCGGCCGTCGCAACCACGACGGCGGAAGACGAGCTCAATCCGACGGCCCGAGGGATATCGCCGTAGAACACCATGTCCATGCCGCATAGACGCGGATGAAAGAGGCCGTTGTCGTCCGTGTGAACGTGCTGAAGGTGCAGGACCGCCGCACGGATGTAATTCGACCACGTGATCGACGCGTTGGCCTTCCGCTTATCGAACTCTGCAAGGCACCAGGCATCCCAATCGGTGATCCGAACCCCGGCGGGTAGGCATTCGCTGATTCGGAACTGCTCGTCCGGAACGTGTTCCGCCTCGACGTTCTTCGCGACCACGAGATCGTCGTCGCGCGGGGAGACGACCAGCCACAAATGATGGATCGCCACGGGATTGACCGAACCGCCGCGGTGGTCGATATGGGTGCCGAGGATATTGACGCGGCCGGCGGAGCGAATCACCAGGACCGGCCGGTCCGTTCCATGGGCGCCCCCGAATGCTTCCAGGGCCCGCGCGCACATCCGGGCCGCCTCCCGGCGGAGAGGCTCCCTTTCGGCGCAGACGGCGAGAAGCGCGCGGTTGAACCCGCTGTCAACGTCCTCCACGGCACGCATCCAGGCGGCTGCCGGATGCAAAACTACATTCTGTAGACCCACCTGCTCTCATCTCCGGGGAGGCCGGCCGCAGACCCACTGCCGGCCGACCGCAATCACGTCATGTCTTATTATAGTCACAAAGCCGGCTCTATCAAAGTCCCTCTCTCTGACCGCCAACGGCTCCGGGCATCTACCGGCCGTGGCGGGGTACGCCTTGAGGCAAGAGGGCCGACCTTATTTGACGCGAAATAAAGGAGCGGTTATGATGACCGGCAATAGAAAGGCACTAAGCATGGGGCAAAAGGACGTGCACCCCGTGGAAGAAGCAGACCACGGACAACGAACCGAGGTGATGAGGATTCCGGGCCTCATCGATCTTCAAGTGAACGGTTTCAACGGAGTCGACTTCTCGGGCGAGGATCTGACGAAGGCGGATTTCACGCGGGCCTGCCGCGAGTTGTTGAATGCAGGAACGACGGCGTTTCTGCCGACGCTGATCACAAGTCCCGCCGGCATCTACGAGCGCAACCTGCCCGTGATCGCAAAGGTTATCGCGGGGCAAGAGTTTCAGGAGCGCGTGCCTGGCATCCATCTGGAAGGCCCCTTCCTCTCACCGCAGGAAGGCGTCCGCGGCGCGCACAACGCCGACTGGATCCGGAAGCCCGATGTCACCTACCTGGAGAGCCTCATCGCCCTGGCCGAAGGCAAAGTCAGACTCCTGACCCTGGCGGCCGACCAGGACGACGCCGAGGAACTGGCCCGCTGTGCGACGAGCCATGGCATCACCGTCTCGCTCGGGCATCACATGGCCGATGAAGGGGACTTGGAGAGATTGGTCGCCGTGGGGGCGAAGGCCCTTACCCATCTCGGCAACGGCGCGCCCGCCCTGCTGCCGAGACATCAAAACCCCATCTGGGCGGGACTGGCGAACGATGATCTCTCGGCCATGGTCATCGCCGACGGACATCATTTGCCTGCCGCCTTGCTCAAGAGCATCATCCGAGCCAAAAGTCCCGAGCGCTCCATCGTCGTGAGTGACGCCTCCCCGTTGGCGGGACTGGCGCCCGGCGAGTACGACTCCATGGGAGCAAAGGTCCGCCTGGAGGCCAACGGAAAGCTGTACAATCCCGCCACCGGCTACATGGCCGGGTCGTCCGCCACGATTCTCACCTGCGCGAATCACCTGGCTTCGCTTGGCATTGTGAGCCCGGGCGAGCTGATCCGGATGTGCTTCTACAACCCGCTGAGGCTGATCGGGATTTCGCCCAGCCGGATCCCCTTGGGAGAAAGATTGTTGCTCGACGTGAAAAACCGCCGCATCTTCCAGGA